>CAMODS010000007.1 GCA_946611525.1 uncultured Lachnospiraceae bacterium
CCTTTGAAAAGAGCTGTGAGGCAGGGCTGCCCATTTTGATCGACGCAGACGGCCTAAACATCCTTGCCAAAGATATGTCACTTTTAGATAGCGATCATCCGGCAATAATACTCACGCCGCATATAGGCGAGATGTCCCGTCTCACAGGAGACTCGGTGGAGGATATTTCCCGGGATATGGAGGCAAAGGCATATGATCTGGCATTAAAGTACAACGTGACGGTACACCTAAAGTCTCACCGCTCAGTAACCGCTGCCTATAACAGCAGTGAGGTGATGTCCAACTCCACCGGCAACGATGCCATGGCCACTGCCGGAAGCGGAGATGTACTTTCAGGGATAATAGCGGGACTTTTGGTACAGGGTGTACCGGCATATGAGGCTGCCTCGGTAGGGGCATACATCCACGGACTCTGCGGTGATACCGCCTCAGAGCAGCTTGGGCACGCCTCAGTTATTGCTTCGGATCTTTTGGACGCTATCCAGCGGGTCCTTAGGGGATTGGATCAGTTATCATAAAATGAAAGCAGAGCAACGCAAACTAAGAACGAATTTCATATTACTTTTGGGCTTTTTTTCCTTTGTCCTTTTCTGCTATTCCTATGGCGGCAAGGTCACCTCTTATAACACCACACTGTATGCTTTTTCCTACAGGTATGGTTTTATTTCGCGTGCTTTTATCGGCACACTCTACCAGGGACTGGGAAGTATCTTCGGCTTTGATATGCTGCATTATGACAGTGCGCTGAAGTTCACCCAGATCATAACGGGTATTTTCTTTTTGGACATGTTTTTGTTTTTCATGTTCATATTCAAATGGACGAAAATGGAATACTTAAAATACACGGAGCTTTTGATCATACTTATGACACTGCTTACCGTCCCCATGTTTTCATCAAAGTATAATTTCGGCAGAGTCGACATCTACATGTTCGGGTTTTCCCTTTTGGGAGCCATCATCATTACCTCAAAAAGATGTGAGTGGCTCCTTATTCCCATTGTAGCAGCCAGCTGCATGGTACATCAGGGATACGTGTTCATGTATTTCAACATTATTTTGGTTCTTTTGATATACAGGTTCTTTTCGGCGGGGCCTGATCGTAAGGAACGCAGACATTACGGACTGCTTTTTATCCTGTGCTTCATCACGGGCTCCGCGCTGTTTTTATACTTCGAATTTTTCAGTCGTACCAATGGCGATGCCATTGCAAACGAGATCATCCGCAACGCATCGGCTGTGTCTTATCATGGGGATTATCACAAGACGCTGATAGACCATGAGATACTGAATGTTGACCTTGCAGATGCGGAAAAGGGCTTCCATCTGGAGAACTTCATCCAGGCACCCTTTTTTCTCATCCTGGTATCTCCGTTTTTATGGCTGTGGTACCGATTTGCCAAAGAGGTTTTTAAAAGAACCGAAACCACTGAGGAAAAGATCAAATACTTTTTTGTCCTCTTCGGGTTTCTTACCCTGGTGCCCAACTATGCGCTAAAAGTGGATTATGCCCGCTGGACCTTTGCAGCAGCCACTTATTTTCTTGTGGTCACTCTGGCCCTTATCGCCATTGAGGATAAGGTGGTCACAGAGAGCCTTTTTGCCGTAAGGCAGCTTCAAGCGGGGCACCCCTGGCTGGTGCTCATCATTCCATATTTAATAATATTGGTACCATTCTGGGACGTGTACTTTGACCAGGTGCTTAAAAACCTCGGCGACTGGGTGATAGTGCTTTTAGACGGACGCTTCCCCGGGCTTAAGCTTGCGGAAGCCGTAATGCAAAATGCTGAATTATAAGGATATATTTATGCTTAAAGAAAGAAGCCGGTTTGAAAACATAAAAGTGATCGCTTTTCTTATGGTGATGACGGGAGTATATCTCCTCAGGTATTTTACCCATGAGACCAATATCACAAAAATAGAGGAATACTATCCGGTGGCACTTAAGGCAACGGCATTCTTTTACGTAATGATGTTTGCCCTTTTTATACTGGTGCTAAAAAAAGGCGGAAAGTACGCCCCTGTATGGTGCGCTCTGTTCTGCGGTGCGTCTGCCGCCACCTTTTTGCACAAAAACACCTTAGGCGGAATATATCTGTATCTGGCCATGGTGATGATACTGATGGCCATGGTGTGTATATGGGGCAGGCTGTTTTTGCTTTTGATCCCCATCTATGCCCTTGGCGTATTGATATATCCCGGGTTCTTTTTGCTGGGAGCGCCCATGCTTTTGGGAGCCGTCGGTTATCAGGCAAAGCTTAGGCCCATCAAAAGACTTGTTATAATTGCTGGAATAGTGGTGGCGGGAGCCGTGTTTTATATGACGATCCATTCCGAAGTTCCCCTCTGGGAGGATACCTATGATATCCTGTCAAAGTTCAATCCTTATCTGGAGTTTCATGGGATGGATGATGAAGAGCTGGTACATTCTGCCAAGATACTGGAGCTTTTGATCTTTACGGCAATGGTATCGCCGTACATCTACATGTACTTAAGACTGTTACATGAGGTAAAATGGCAGGCTAAATATGTGTCATTTTTATTGGCCGGGATCCTTCCCCTGGCAGAATACATCTGTCAGGAGCATCCGGGACAGGTGGTCTACTTTATCGTCATCTACTACCTTTTCGCTGTCATGCTCCCCATAATATGGGGTGATGCGGTCTGGACGTCAGCTGTGGAATCACTGGTGGCACGGATAAGGTCATTCCCCGGATGGATCATTTTTATCATCTGGCCGTTTTGTCTCTTCCCCTTCAGAAGAGGAATGATATGCCTGGCCAGCCGCTGGGTGACCAAGCTTATCATGTTCAGGATGTTTGGTATAGAGGTGTAGCTATATCAGCCCAGCCTCTCTTTGTACATCTTCTCGTAGTACTTCTCATAGTCGCCGGAGGTGACGTTTTTCATCCACTCCTCGTTTTCAAAAAACCACTGGATGGTCTTTTTTATGCCCTCCTCAAAAAATACGGTGGGCTCCCAGCCGATCTCTGAACGTATCTTGTCGGGAGCAATGGCGTAACGTCTGTCATGTCCCTTACGATCTTCCACATAGGTGATAAGATCCTCTGTCAGATGCTCTCTTCTGGGATCGCTCTCAGGCAGCATCTCACGGAGTGTGGAAATGATGGTCTTTACTATCTGGATGTTCTGCCTCTCGTTGTGGCCCCCGATATTATAGGTCTCAAAGAGCCTGCCCTTTTCCTGTACCATGTCGATGCCACGTACATGGTCTCCCACATACAGCCAGTCACGGACATTTTTGCCGTCACCGTATACAGGAAGCTTTTCCCCTGCCAGTGCATTATGGATCATAAGGGGGATCAACTTCTCCGGGAACTGGTAAGGCCCGTAGTTGTTTGAACAGTTGGTGATGTTGGCCGGAAAATGATAGGTATCCATATATGCCTTTACCAGCATATCCGATCCCGCCTTGCTGGCAGAATAGGGACTGTGGGGCTGATAGGGCGTGGTCTCGTAGAAGTATGCATCCGGGTCGTCCGGAAGGGATCCGTATACCTCATCCGTGGATACATGTAAAAACTTCTTTCCTTCGGGATAGCTTCCATCGGGCCTCTCCCATGCACGTCTTGCTGCCGCAAGCATGGATGCGGTACCCATCACGTTCGTCCTGACAAACACATTGGGATCGGTAATACTCCGGTCCACGTGTGACTCTGCCGCAAAATGCACCACCCGGTCAATATCATTTTTTTCAAATATTTCATTAATGGCCGGCTCATCACAGATGTCCGCCCTGATAAAGGTGTAATTGTCACGTCCTTCCACAGACTTAAGGTTTTCTAGGTTGCCTGCATAGGTCAGCTTGTCAACGTTTATTATACGGATATCATCTCCGTATTTTTCAAACATGTAATGAATGTAGTTGCTGCCGATAAAACCGGCTCCTCCCGTAACTAAATATGTTTTCATTTTTCCTCCTTATATGATTCTTAGCAGCCTTTAGAATAGCAAAGAATCTTTTTGTCATACTAATGTAATTGGTCCGATGTGTCGCTAGACTTTTATTTTGTGTCCTGGTCTGGGATCTGCCGTCTCACTGACAGGCTTTTCCACCTCAATACCGGCCTCCTCAAGAGCATTTTCCAACTGTCCTATCCTCTTGTTTAAAAGCGCAATCTCCTGAGTCAGCCTCTTGGTCCTGCGGTTTTCATTGGTCAAAACTATGGTAAAAGAATACAGGATTATAAGTACAAAGCCAAAACCCAAAAGTGTCAGCATGTTAATGGGGAGTGTAACTCCCAAAAGATCAGCTGCCCTCTCCAAAAGGGTGGGCGCCAGATCCATTATAAAAAGCACCAGCGCCAAAAGGAACCATACCAGCGCATATTTTAGCTCGATCACTCTGGTACGCACCTTGTCCCCTATGTAGAAAAATGCGGCCGCCGTGACAATTGCGATAATGATTTGCAGTCGTGGACTCATGTTCTCTCCTTTAAGATCCTGAGGACGTAAGTCCAAAAAATCTCTCGTAACCCAGCCGCGCCATTAAGCAGGCTATGGTGACCTTTACCATATAGTACACAGCCCTGGTCGGGGATATTGACGATTCCCCACTCTGTCTATGCTTCATCCTGACTGGGATCTCGCCTATGGAGTACCCCAGCTGCAAGAGTGTTACCGCCGTCTCGGGCTCCGGATAGTCCTTGGGGTATTCCTCCGCAAAAAAGTTTATCACATCCCGGCCCACCATCCTCATACCGCTGGTGGGATCCGTGATACGGGCACCGGTCAAAAGAAATATCCACAGAGTAAACCATCTGATCCCAAGCCTTCTGAAACCGCTGGACAAAAAACCCTGATTCTCGATGAACCGGGAACCAATGACCATCTGCACCTTGCCCTTATCCAGCTCGTCCGCCATCTCTTCCAAAAATGCTGCATCGTGCTGTCCGTCTCCATCGACCTGGATGGCACAGTCATAACCGTACCTTTTGGCATAGAGATAACCGGCCTGCACCGCTGCACCTATACCCGACCTGATGGGTAGATTGATGCAGTTGTATCCCTTTTTCTCACAGATGCGCATGGTGTCATCACCGGAACAGTCATTTATTATGACATAGTCAAAACTCGGGGCATTCTCCCGGATGTCCTCCACCGTACGAACGATATTGCCCGCCTCATTAAAAGCCGGAATGATGATCAGACGTTTTTTTGACATACATCTCCCCTATGTCATCCAAAGCGATGCTAAAGTCCTATCCACGAAGCCTTAAGTATATGCCTCCCATAAAAACGGTAATCCGGCGTATCATCACGGACAGCCACTTTTCGAAAGTGTTTAGGCCAAGCGCAGTGGCGTATTTTTCCACCAAAAGCCTGTGTTCTGATACATAATCACCGGATCCGTCTCCACCTAAGACGCTGGCGGTGTTGGAACCATGCCTGAGCATGAAATAATTCTTTTTCTCATGGAGGATATATACATCCCCCTTTAGTGCCAGATCCACAAAAAAATCGTAGTCTATAATATACGAAAATGCCGGATCAAACTCTCCGGCCAGCTCTCGTCTGAAAAGATTGGCAAGTGGCGCACCCAGATAATCCCTGGTAAAAATCGAGTGTCGCACTATCCTCTTTCCGCTTACCCTGTTGCTCTCGTCATATATCTCGTTTACATTGGGTTCGCCTCTGAGAAAGTAAAGGATGTATCCTATGGCGCCCCTGTTTTTTTTATACCTGTCATAGTGGCCAACCACCTTCCCCGACTCATCTATAAAGGCTGTATCCGTGGAAACCATCACTATTGAGGGAATGGCCTCTAAAACCGCAACCTCCGTGGATATCAGGTCATCATCTATCCTGTCATCGGCACATAAAAGCCTTACGTATTTTCCCCGACATAATGACAGGCATCTGTTCCAGTTGCCTGCCATGCCAAGATTACTATCGTTTCTATAAACCCTCACCCTGTCATCATCAATAGTCTCAAGCAGTCCATAAGTATCGTCCGATGATGCATCATCCACCACAACCACCTCAAGGTGTCTGTAGTCCGAAGCCAGCACCGAAGCTACTGTATCCATGATGGTGGAAGCATTGTTGTACGCCGGGATACATATGGAAACCAATGGATTGGCCTCGGGAATATCCGCCGCCTTCCTCATCAGTAGCCGCTTTCCTTCATGTAAACCGCTATGGCATCCTGCCACTGCGCCATGGTAAACTCGTCTGTCAGCTCCTTTAGGTGGGCATTTTCCAAAATAGAATATTTGGGTCTTTTTGCTGCGTCAGGATTGGCAGCGGCATACTGCTCACTGGTAACGTGATTCACACGCACATCCTTTTTTGCCAGCCTGTAAATCTCCTCTGTAAAGTCCGCCCAGT
Organism: uncultured Lachnospiraceae bacterium; assembly: GCA_946611525.1. GTDB lineage: Bacteria > Bacillota > Clostridia > Lachnospirales > Lachnospiraceae > JAILEN01. Next base: position 6,349 of record CAMODS010000007.1, read on the forward strand.
TTGTGTCTCCCTCACAGGTGGCGTGGAAGACACCTGTAGCACCTTTTTCCTGTAAGAACCTTATCATGGCCGCAAGCTCAACTGCACTTGTGGGTGATCCTTTCTGGTCACACACCACAGAAACCTCATCGTGATTCTGCGCCACATTCAGCATGGTTCGGACAAAATTCTTTCCTTCTCCGTAGAGCCATGCTGTCCTAAGTATCAGATAATCGTCAAAGGTATCTCTGATAAAATTCTCGGCAGCCAGCTTGGTCCTTCCGTAGGCGCTGATGGGATCCGGCTCATCCGTCTCCACATACGGACGGGTTCCGTCTCCGCGAAATACATAATCAGTGGAAATATGTACCAGACTGCAGCCAAACTCTGATGCTGCCTCAGCCAGATTTTTAGGGCCTGTGGCATTGGCGCTATACGCCAGGTCATAGTTTTTCTCACAACCGTCCACATTGGTATAGGCTGCACAGTTGATGATCACATCAGGGCGAAAGTTCTCCACTGCCGCCCTCACCTGTGAAGCATCCGAAATATCCAGGGCCTTTATGCCATCATCAGCCGAAAGTTCTGTCAGCATAAAATCTGCTGCATCCCCATATTCACGTCTGATGGCTCTGCCCAGCTGGCCGTTGCAACCGGTTAATAGTATTTTTTTCATACGTTTTCCTTAAAAGTAGTCCTTTGAGAATCTAACAAGCCTGTTCATAGCCGAGAACATACCTCGAATTGAAGCTCTGGTAATGTTGGATGAAAGCCCCACTCCATATGTCCTGATACCTGTGCGGGGATCTTCCATCTCGATATATGCTGCAGCCTTGGCGTGGCTTCCGGTAGAAAGAGCATGCTCCGAGTAGTCCTGAACGGTGAAGCCCATACCGGGTACACACTGACGGATAGCCAGGGTTACAGCATCCACAGGTCCGTTTCCGTCTGCCTCCGAATGGAAAACCTCTCCGTTGTACTCGAAGTCCAAAGCCACATGTGTATCGTCGTCACCTGTGTTGTCATTGATATCCACATAGTTGAGCTTGTAGGGCTCCTTGATATCCAGGTACTCCTTTTTGAAGGCTGACATGATGACCTCGGGTTTGACCTCTCCACCCATCTGCTCGGATATCTTTTGGATGACGTCTGCAAACTCTCTCTGCATCATCTTCGGCAGCTTGTATCCGTAAACTGTATCCATGACGAAAGCTACACCGCCCTTGCCGGACTGGGAATTGATGCGTACCACCGGCTCATATTTCCTGCCGATATCCGCAGGGTCTATGGGTAGATAGGGCACCTGCCAGATGTCGCTGCCTCTCTCCTTAAGAGCCTTTGTCCCCTTGTTAATAGCATCCTGATGGGATCCTGAAAAAGCTGTAAATACAAGCTTTCCGGCATATGGATGCCTCATATCCACCTCCATCTTGCAACAGCGTTCAAAGACATCCACTATCTCGTTTATGTTTTCTATGTTAAGCTGGGGATCGATACCCTGTGAAAACATATTGTAAGCCACGGTGAGGATGTCTACATTACCGGTCCTCTCACCGTTGCCCAAAAGTGTGCCCTCCACACGATCAGCTCCGGCAAGAAGAGCAAGCTCCGTACCGGCCACTCCGGTACCCCTGTCGTTGTGGGGATGTATGCTTATGATCACGTTATTTCTGTCTTCAATATGATCTGATACCCACTCGATCTGGTCTGCATATACGTTGGGCGTATTCATCTCAACTGTGTTGGGAAGATTGAAAATGATGGGGGCGTCTGTAGCATGATCCCACTCACGTGCTACTGCATTACAGATGTCCGCTGCAAAGTCAACCTCGGTACCGGAAAAGCTCTCCGGGGAATACTCCAGCTGAAGATTGCCGTCATATTTTTTAAGCCCCTCTTTGACCATGCGGGTGCCGTCCACTGCTATCTGTATGATCTCATCCCTGTCCATACCAAAAACTACATCTCTCTGAAGAGTAGAAGTGGAATTGTAGATATGGAATACCACGTTTTTGATCCCCTCGATAGCCTCATAAGTGCGGTCAATAAGCTCTTTGCGGCACTGAGAGAGCACCTGAACCTTTACGTCATCGGGGATCTTGTTCTCAGCCACCAACCTGCGCAAAAAATCAAACTCTATCTGGCTGGCTGCGGGAAAGCCTATCTCTATCTCCTTGAAACCAAGCTTTATCAGGAGGTCAAAAAACTCCATCTTTTCATCTACATTCATGGGCTCGATAAGCGCCTGGTTACCGTCTCTTAAGTCAACGCTGCACCAGATGGGGGCATGCTCTATCTCCTTGTTGGGCCACCTTCTGTTAGGATAATCCACTACCGGATTCTTCCTGTATCTCTTGTAGTTCATTCTTCCTCCTCGATTTACCTTTGTTCTTGCTAAACTCTTTCACCAAAACCGGAATGGACAAGCTCTATAAGCGCATGAAGAGCTTCCTCTTCGTCCTCTCCGTCACAGACTATCTCGACCTCGTCGCCTCGTCTGACTCCTGCCCCCAGCACAGAAAGAACGCTCTTTGCATTGTATTCCCGTTTATCACATTTGTTGAAATGAATCTTTGATTTATAGCCCTCGGCCATTTCACAAAACATGCCGGCAGGCCTTAAGTGAAACCCCGATGGATTTTTCACCATTACCTTCTCGCTTACCATATTTTTCCCCCTTGTCATTCCGGTGTGACATTTAACCCTCATTTTTTACAAAGGCTACACCGGGCCTGACCTAAATAATCCACCTACTCCTGCTGAGTGACATCTCCTTCCATCTCAGTGGTCTCGTTTTCGTCATCCAAAATATCGTCATCCTCCGGCGGGGCTTCCCTGAGTCTGATCTCTATCTGGGTGGTAGCCGTAGAGGCGGTGATGCCCGTATCCAGATCCAGATTGACCGAAACCGTATGGTCTCCCTCGGAGAGTCCGCTGGCATCTACGTAACCGGCCACTTCACCCTCCTTTAAAGCCTCTATCAGGGATCTGTTGCCCGAAACCTTTACAGGGATGACATCATTTGTAAACTCTGCCACATACTCCGGATCCAGGTTTCTGATGGTGAGGTTGGCCGCGGGAATATCCAGGGTCTCCTCCACCGTCTCATCCAGGCTTATGCTCACAGTGATCTGTGCGTCGGAACTGTCTACCAGCGATACCCCCTCAGGCAGATATGTTCTGATATCGACTGTAGTATCCACACTTGTCGTAACTGTGGACAGGTCAATGACCTCCGCAGGAATGACTATGGATGTCACTGTGTTTATCACCTCGGGTGCACCCATAATCCTAATGTTGTTGGGATTAACGGATACCGACTCTAGCGTCAGGTCTCCGGGCAGCTGACCCGTGGTCTCTATATCAACGCCTACTGTCTTTATGGACAGCATCTTGGCACTGACATCTACGGTAGTCTCAGAAAGCGTGAGCTTTGTGGCATCCACCACATCTCCCGAACTGTTCAAAAGTGTGGGCACCACACTCTCCGTGATATCCGTATCCATACCGGCCACATCGCATACAGCCTCAACATGATCCACCTGAGAAACAACATCCGCAGGTCCGGATATCGTAATGACATTGGGCTTAACTGTGATCTCTCCTACGGCGAAGCCCTCAGCAGGGTTGCCGGAGTACTCACCGGATATCACAAACTTCTGCTCCTTTTCCTCCCCGATTTCAAGGTAAATATACTTTTGGTTGGAGGATATTCCCACCATGGAAGTATATCGGTTGGCCACTATCTCTACCGGTATCCGGGAGTTATTTTCCAGGTTGTTAAAATCAGCGGTGGCTGTAAAATCCGAGGCTGAAAGCCGCTCCATAATAGATCGCTTCGCGCTGACTCGAAAACTTACCGTGTTTCCGTTTTCAGGGATGTTGTAGTACTTGCCCTGCTCCATCAGCACCTGCTCGTTTACCATCTGTACGTTGGTGGTAAAGGTCTTGGACTGGGAGGGATCATCCACATTTACCACGATGATCCACAAAAGCACTGCCCCGAAAAACGCTCCGATCTTAAGTCCTATATTGTGTGTGAAGGCACTTTTCAATCTGTTCATTTATGAAGCACCCTCCTTCCGAACCTCTTGAAGAAACCGTACTTTTCCGCAGGCTCTATGGGATTTTGCAATCTGGTCAGGATCTCCGTAAGCTCTCCGGCATCCAGATCGCGGATAAGTCTGTTTTCTGTGGCCACGGAAACCCTGCCTGTCTCCTCTGATACCACGATGGTCACACTGTCGCTCACCTCGCTGATGCCGACGGCAGCCCTGTGCCTGGTTCCCAGTTCCTTGGAAAGCATCATGGAATCCGTAAGTGGCAGATAACAGGTAGCAGATACCACCCTGTCTCCCCTGACTATGACCGCTCCGTCATGAAGCGGCGTGTTTTTTTCAAAGATATTTATCAAAAGCTGACGGGATAAAAGGGCGTCCACCTCAATGCCGGTACGCTCATATTCCGTAAGTTGTACATCCTTTTCGACCACGATAAGGGCTCCGGTTTTTACGGCTCCCATCTCGTAACAGGCCTTTACCAGGTCCTGAAGGGTCCTGTCGGAAAAGCGCTTACCCACATCCCTGCCGGCAACCACGGGTATCAGCCGGTTCATCCAGTTAGAGCGTCCCAGTCTCTCAAGGGCAGCACGAAGCTCAGGCTGAAACACCACAATAAGTGCTATCAGTCCGGCACTGACCAGCTTTTCTCCAAGCCAGAGGATGGTGTTCATCTGTAAGGCCGCCGCCACGATGAAAAAGACTACCACGATGACGATGCCGCGAAGCAGCATAAACGCCCTGGTATCCTTGATCCAAACCAGGATCATGTAAAAAAACATGGCGATCAGCACTATCTCCACACCATCTATGACATGGAAATGAGGGATACTCAAATTGAAGTAATCCCCCAGAAAAGTGTTGAGATTGTTGAATGTCTCACTCAAATGTCTTTCCGCCCTTTCCTAACTGCGCTGTATCCTGTGTCGTTATCTTTTTGATCTCCTTTGACTCCTGTGCAAGTCTGATCTTGGGTACAGCAGTAACATAATAATAATACTCATCATCCTCAAACTGAACCTTCTGGGCCCTGTTGTAATCCAGATCCAGTACAAGATAGTTTGTGGCAAAACCTATAACAAGAACTATAAGGTTCCCTCCGATAAGCCACGGGATCTGGGAATTACGGGCTGTCAAAAGATATCCGGTCAAAAGGATGAGGAATTCCAAAACCACTCCCACAGCCACAGCAATAAGCCATGAATGGGCTATCTTTAAGTTCCTGATGGAGTATACTGCCAAAAACATCACCACAAGTGCAGTGAGGTATACGTAAAACATCACATTGGTCACCATCCCCTCGGTGAGGATGTCTAAGACGGAAATAGAGTCCTTGGAATCCAACAGCTGTGGCGCATGATCCTTTACGCTCTTTAAATAATATGAAATGGTGGCTCCACATATTACGGTAGTCACCTCATTGGCCTTTCCCAAAAGCCCCGACTGGAGCGGAAGCAGATATGGCACATGCAGCTGATATGCCACGGTAACCCCCGGAAGGTTCTGATAGTCCCGGCCGTGGTATACTCCGCATAGAATGTAAGATACCACAAAAAACACTACTGCCACCAATGCCACTATCCTGGACAGCGATAAAAGCTCCAGTATCAAAAATATCTCCACCACAAGTGCCATGGCACTGACAGGCACAAGAGAACAAAGCACTGCGATGACCACGTGCAACCACAGATGAGACAAAACCTCGGAATATCCAAAGCCTGACGCAATAACCTCAAGTGCAATAAGGGTGATGATGCCTTTGAAAACCCTGTCCACCCATACCTCATGGGTCATTATGAAATTCCTAAGCTGCTCACGCAGCTTCATAAAAAAAGTCACATCAAATCCTCCATGGTCTCCATGGAAATAGTGGGAGACCGGTTCTCCTCCTCCTCAATGTAGAGCTCCTCAAGCTCCTTTAGATCTGCCATCCTTCGCTCGATGACAGCCCTGCCCACCTTGTATCTCTTTGCGGCTTGCCGCCTGGTAAAAAAGATATATAAAAAAAGGTGGAACAAATACCCCAATATGGCCAAAACCCCGATCAAAAGGATCAAGGTCTCATCTATATTTACTATGACCGAGTTGAAAAGCACGGCCATGACACCAATAAATATCGCCGCATAAGTAATAGTGCCTATGATAAAAGCAACCACACCATAAGCGCCCATATAATCCTTTTTTGAAATGTTGGCCACGGGAGCGTAATACCTTGCATCATTCTTCTCATCCATGGCCATCCTTGTCATCTTAATGACCCGCTTTTCACTAAGCATATCCCTGTCTCTTAAAAAAGCCGCCGCAAAAATAGGCGGCGGCTCGTTTTATCTCTTAAATCTCATCTTGTCCGAATCATGCATCTTTTTAGGCTCCGGAGCCTGTGCCTGAGGCCTTTTAAAAGCAGATGAAAGACTGCTTGCCATAGTGTTCTTGCACTTTTCACAGAAGCGACCTGTCCTGATGGGGTCTCCACAGTTCTCGCATTCAAGCATAATGGGTGAGTCTTTGGAAAACTCCAGCCGCTCCTCCCTGACCCACTGGTTGATCTGCTGAACTGAGACCTCACACTCGTCGGAGATCTGTTGAATGTTGGAATGAGGGTTTTCCCGGATATAATCCCTTACCTTTTCAAAATCCTTTTCTGCATTTTCACGGCAGATCGGACATACAGACGGTCCTCCCAGGTAGTTGAACATCCTACCGCAGTTTCTGCAATTTCGAACATCCATAAATCAAAACCCTCCCACATTTCTAGCCTGCTCCAATACATATGCAAAACGAAAAGACCCGGCAGCCGAACCCCTCGACCAATGCCTTAGCCGCCTCGTTTACTGTAGTGCCCGTGGTGTATATATCATCAACCAACAGCACACACTCAAATTTTACACCACTTTGCCCTATTTTAAAAGCATTTTTGAGATTTTTTTGGCGATTTTTCCTGTCTAAACCCTTTTGTGGGATCGTATTTTTAACTCTCTTTAAAATATCCGGCTCCATAGGGATCGACATCAGTACGGAAAGCCGCTTTGCAAACTCCTCTGCCTGGTTGTATCCACGGGCCTTTTTCTTGTCGGCGTACATGGGAACAGGCACTATCACATCAGGAGCCACGTCCGAAAGCCAGGTCTTGTTATTCTCGAAGGAAACTCTGGCCAGCGGCCGGGCATACACCCGTCTGCCGGAATACTTGAAGCGGTACATGGCCGTCTTCATGGGTCCTGTATATAAAAAAGCACTCCTGCCCTGGATCACCGCGTGGTCCACACCCTCACAGTCCCGGCATAGATCCGTCATCATGGTCACGATAGGCTTTCCGCATCGCAGACATACCCTGCCCGAAACCGGGCGCACCAGCCTTACGCATGTGTCACAGAAAACCCGGTCGGACTCATATCCATGCAGGATGCCGTCACAACCGGGACATCTGGCAGGATAAAGGATCCGTTTAAAGGCCCCTGATATTTCTTTTTTCATCTAACGCCTCCGTATCACAACGGAAGCTAAGTCTCTCCCAAAAAACTATATCATACCACGTCTATTTAAGCAACTTGCTGAAGTTCTCGTCCTCGAAGTAGTCTGAAAGCTCGTAAAAAAACAAAAGCTCAGCCGGCCCTTCCTCCTCCAAAAGCTGTAAAAAGGATGCGTTGAAGTAGCGCAGATCTACCATGATGATCCTCTTATATGAACCGTAAAGGTAAGGAACGGCACTGTTGGCAAAGGAGTCCTTTACCACAAGGAGGGTGTCCTCATTTTTCGCATCCTCATTTACGATATCAACCCTGCCGAAATTGCCGCCAAAATATGCCGCATACTTGTCCTTTTTAGCCAGGTATTCCTCTTCGTAAAGAGCGCCCTCTTTCCCATCAACAAGCACTGTAGGCATGACCTTTGGTACCGGATATGAAAATGCCTCGCCGTGGCACATTGCCAGTGGCGCCTTTGAATAAAGGGTCCCAAAAAAGGGAGCCTGTGCCGTTTTCATTTCCAGATCAGTCTCTGCCTTCTGCCTGTTTACCGCAGTAAGATACATCCCTGCACCTCTTTCGGCCCCCAGTGTGTTCCAGTGATGGTCCGTTGAGAAATACTCATCCGGCAAAAAGTCACGGGGTTCATATAATATCATCGCGTCCGGCACGCCATCGGATATCTTTTTAATCACAGCCCGGTCATCATAGATGTAGGCCCCGGAAGGGAGCATTTTTTCTGCCACTACGGAATTGGTGGGAGCCAAAAATACAGAAGTCTTTATATCGGGGTGCTCAGATGCCACCCTTTCTGTCACCAGTATATTTGTAGAAAGCCGCTTCTCGGAGATGTCGGCATCCGTCACCATCTCCAAATACCTGCCGTCCCCACCGATGTATACATCTCCCATCTGTCGCTCACCCAAAAGGTATCTGATACCTGTGGACAACTGCACAAAGAAGTCCCTGCCTGTCATCTGATCGCCACAGGCCTTTTCAAAATCCTTTTGCACCTGCCCGGAAAGTATCTCATCAAAACCGATCCCGGGATATGAAGTCAAAACCCTGTTTTCCATTTCAGAAAAGGTTCTTGGGGCATGAAGCACACATAGGCCTCCTCCCAACAGGAGAAAGCCTATGAAAAGCACAATATGTAATCTATGAGTCCTACTGCTCATCTGTCTCGCTCTTCCCATTTGCGGCATCAAGAGAATCCATATATCCGGTAAATGCAGATTCCGCAAGGCCCCTCTTTTTGCTGACGATATAGCAAATAACTCTGCCTCTGCGTACCAAAGTATAGTTGGTCACCAGCTCTACCTCCTCCGGGGAGTACTCTGCCATGGTCCCCCTGCGTGTTTCCACATGGCTTACTATGGCCTCCATGACCTTTGCGTTGTCCTTTTCCTTTTTAGTAGTAACTACTGCTATCTCCGGAGCCGTGCCATCTGCAGCGTAAGCGTAGTAATACCCATCCACAAGGCTATAATCCGCATCACAGAGAGTGGTAAAGTTGAGCTCCGCGTCCTTATCTGCGGATGTGACCACTGACATCTCTGGAAGGGATGTGTCCGCCTCCTGTAAAAGCATCCCTATTGTCGTTGCATCTGCCGTAAGGGACTTGTCTCCGCAGCCTGTCATGCCAAGTGCCAAAACTCCGGTCAAAAGTATTGCCAATATCTTTTTCATGTCTTTCACCATCCTTAAACTCATTTTTCTGCTTTACTGCCCGTCTTCTTCTGCATAAAAACACTCAGTAACCCCATCCCCGCCGGTCTTAGTAGTAGTGATCTGCTCGGATGCAAGGTATTCCTCAGGATCTCCCTTCATATCGGAGTCTCCCGACATGCCCTCGTCCATCATGCCCTCCTCGGTGTATCCGTAGTCATTGGGATCGATGCCGATCTCTGTACCAAAAGCCTGATTGATGGCATCCGTAAGGGCTTTGCGTTTCTCCTCGGAAAGCTCTGAAGCCGCCTCGCTCATGGATGCGCCGTCATAGGTCTCCACGTAAATTCCCAGTATATACCCTCTGGCCTCATCTTCATTCAGATACCAGGAACCACTGACATATCCATCAGTACCTGATGATGAAATCGCAGACTGGAGCTGGGATACTATATAGTCAGCCACAGGATAGTCCTTTTCCGTAACCTTGTCAAACTGATAGAAAAACACCTTCCTGCCTTCATCAAGTCCCTTTTTGATATCCGCGGGCACATCCTCGATCTTTTTCATATCCTTCTTTTTCTGGTTTGCAGCGGTGTACTTCACGCCCTTTGCCTCAGGCAGCGCCGACTGATCCCAGTCATGTCCCAAAAGTGCCGCAGAGTCGTTCATGTTGAAATTGCGGAAACTGGGCTCCTTTACACCGGCACTGGCATCGCTATATACATCCGTGTGGTACCATTCACCATCATCCAACTGCACCAGATCCCATGAGTGATATTCATTGTGAACTATATGGCAGTCCATACCCAACATGTTCATAAAGAGTCTGAATGTGGTGGCATAGCCAACGCACACCGCACCATTACCGGAAAGCACTCCATGGGGAGTGTACTGGTCTCCTCCGGTCTGTGTCGGAAGCGTGACTGTGGTACTGGCACCCTGCCCAATATTTTTAACCATCCACTTGTAGATAGCCTCTTCCTTTTCATAGTTTGTCATGCCATCCTTGATGACCTCATCCACGACCTTTTTGGCCATCTTAAGGGTCTCTTTATCCTCATCGGAAAGCTTTGAATCATCTCCGGACTTATAAGCATCAGAGATAGCGGTGGTGCTCTTTATCTCATACTGCTCGCCCACCTTGTAGCCATCTTCCTGATAGGTGTTCTGCTGCTCAAGCGCATCCGCCTCTTTTTTCTGCTGGTCCGCCACATAAGCGGTAAGCTGCATGTTGGAATACACCAGATATCCCTGTATACCCAGACTGCCTGCAAGCATGATCGCCAGGATCACCGGCAGTATGGGCCTGCGCTCCTTTTTAGGTTTTTGTTCTTCAATATTATTATCCTGCTCTGTATTGTTCTCCATGTCGTATCCTTTCCAATCTGTACTAACTGTAATATTGACTGTAGTACAGTTTAGCATACCTTCCATTTTTTTGCAAGAGTTCTTTATGAGAACCCTGTTCCAGTATCTGGCCGTTTTCCATATAGAGTATGCAATCCGCATCCAAAATGGTAGAAAGTCTGTGAGCCACCACAAAAGTTGTCCTTCCCTCCATCATCCTGTGAAAGGCATGCTGTATGGTCTGCTCTGTCCTGGTGTCGATGGAGGATGTAGCCTCATCCAGGATCAGCATGGGGGGCTGTGATAACATAAGCCTGGTGATGCACAAAAGCTGACGCTGTCCCTGAGACAGAGTCTTGCCCTCCTCACCTATTACAGTATCGTAGCCCTCCTTCATCCTTCGGATAAAATCATGGGCGCGGGACTTTTTGGCTGCTGACACTATCTCATCATCCGTGGCATTAGGATTAGCCATTAAGAGATTTTCACGGATGGATGCACTTTTAAGCCAGGTCTCCTGAAGCACCATGCCGTATCTGCCACGCACATATTCCCGGGGTAAAGAACGTATATCCACTCCGTCCAAAAGGATGGCGCCCTCATCTACATCATAAAATCTCATCAGAAGGTTTATAAGTGTGGTCTTTCCGGCTCCGGTGGGTCCCACTATAGCTATGCGCTCACCACTCGCTACACTAAAGCTTACATCGTGCATGAGGGGTTTCTTTTTGTCGTAGGAAAAACTTACGTTTTTAAACTCTATACTACCCTCGCCCCCATGGATGGTGTCGGAAACCGCCCTATCCGCCGCTTCCTCACCTTCGGCGTCTATAAGTTCAA
>CAMODS010000008.1 GCA_946611525.1 uncultured Lachnospiraceae bacterium
TGAGAACACGGGAGAAATGAGGAAGAAATCCATACTCATTGTGGACGATGATATAACCTACATGCGGACGGTATACGAGTGGCTGAAAAGCAGCTATCATGTAGGCATGGCATCTAACGGAGTCCAGGCCATAAGCTACCTGGCAAAAAACAAGGCCGATCTGGTGCTTTTGGATTATGAGATGCCCATAGCCGATGGGCCACAGGTGATGTCCATGTTAAAAAACGATTCGGAGACCGGCCAGATACCGGTTATGTTTTTAACCGGTCACAGTGATAAGGAAAGTGTCATGTCAGTCATCGACTTAAAGCCGGTGGACTATCTGCTAAAGACCATTGATAAAAACACCCTGCTTGATAAGCTGGCTACATTTTTCAAAAGACAAAAGCATTTAATATAAAGGATTTCCGGGTTTTGTCCGATATATCCTATGAGGGCAATTTTGCCCTTTGGCAGAGTTTTAGTGAGTCTTTGCCACGATCAACGGATTGATCGCAGTGCACCACGGAGGGTGTGGATATGAGAGCGGACGGACTCGGATCTTTTTTTGCAAAATCTTATAGTTCTTCTGGTATAGACCGCTCTCGCAGTGCGTCTGAAGCACAGTCTGCATTTATTTCACGAAAGACTGAAAAGACAAAGGAAGACAGAGCCGGGCTTTTGCGCGGGCTGGATAAAAAGAGTACCACGGTGTCGGTGCACAGCTTTGATGAGAGTGGATTGTCTGCGGAGGAGATACATAGGCGGCAGGTAAATGCAAAGCGGCAGCAGAATACCTTTAAGTCCACTGCTATAGACAAGGCCGGCGGATATCTGAAGTTGTCCCAGGCGAAATCATCGTCAAAGGATTCCGGGATAAAAAAGCATTTTGAATACAATTATAAGGATATTTCGTCCATGATAAGGCAGGCCAAAACCTCCAATACTGCAGGCCAGGCTGCCACAAAGGCCAAGCGAAAGGTTTTGGAACTGCGCCGCAAGATGGCAAATTCATCGGATAATGATGAAAAGGCAGAAATATCAGCGGCCATAAGCCATGCGAAGTCCATGGAGCGGGCGGCAAAAAAGAAGAAGCATCATTTAGAGACCGAGGAGCTTATCATAAACACCATGAGACGGGACGAGAAGCTTTCCGGGGATAGTACATCCTCTTCGGGCGGCACTTTTGCCATGAATGATCTGGTAAGCCGGGCAGAGGATGTGGTAGATGAGGCTTATGAAAAGCTTGATGGGATGATGCAGGATGCTGTGGATGAATATGCCGGCAAGGAGGCGGAGGTTCTCCCTGACGAAGCGGACATGGAGGTCCCGGATCTTTCAGAAATGTCCGATCCTGTGTCAAATGATATTGAAACATTGGATCCCGAAGATTTTACGGATATGATGCCGGAGGATCTTTTGGAGGATTTTGACAAAGCTTATGAGCTTTTGGACGAGGTGATGGAGGATCTGGGTGTGATAGAGGCTGTGGATCCCCACATGGATGAGGAAAGCTTTAAAAAACTTCGTACAAAACACCGCAACAGTGAGGAAAAGGATCTGGTAAAGGCTGACATGGAGTACATGAAAGCCATGTTCAATAAATATCAGCAGGATATGGAAAAAGCGAAGGGCATGGCGGCCTATGGCATGGGGCCAACGTCGACAGTGGGTTTTACATACTCTACTCCATCTGTATCGGCTGCAGCAGTATCCGGATTGCCTGCTATAGATGTGACAGTATAAATAGAACCTGGTATCAGGAAGGGGGTTTTTAGTATGTTTTTTGTGATATTTCTGGTGGCGATGCTTTTTTCGGCAGTGGGGTTTAAAAAGTATATATGGTTTATCTCCATTGGATACGGACTGGCTATTGCAGGTATCGGCGGGGCGTTGCTGATCATTTTTAGGGGGAGCTTTGGCTTTTGGACAGCGGCATACAGTGTTTTATTTGTGATATACGGACTCAGGCTGGCGGGATATCTGGCATATCGTGAGACGGACCGCACCACCTACAGCAAAAAGATGGCGGGCGAGATAAAAGAAAGTGATAAGGTCCCTATGTGGGAGAAGGTGCTGATATGGATATCTGCGGCGCTCTTGTATGCCTGTATGGCTGCGCCCATGCTTTTCAGACTCCAAAGCGCAAAAGGAACGGATGCTCTTTTGGTAATAGGGATCATACTGTCTGCCTGCGGTGTAGTGATGGAGAGTGTTTCCGATGTACAAAAGCAGATGGCAAAGAAAAAGGATCCGGGGAGATTTGTAAGCACGGGACTCTTTTCCATAGTCAGGTGTCCGAACTATCTGGGAGAACTTTTGCTTTGGACGGGGGTATTTTTGTCAGGGATCACGGCATATTCCGGAGTGTGGCAGTGGATCGCCGCGATCGGAGGATATATCGGGATAGTGTATGTGATGTTTTCCGGAGCCCGTCGTCTGGAGATGAGGCAGGAACGCACCTACGGCAGCGATCCTGGGTACAGGAAATATGCGGATACTACGCCCATTATGATACCTTTTGTACCACTTTACAGTGTAAAGGATATAAAATGGCTGGTGGCTTAAGGGAGACAGAGGCATTTGCCCTAGCAGATGACGGGAGTCGAACCCGCCTCCTCAGCTTGGGAAGCTGATATACTACCGATGTACTACATCTGCTTGTGCTGATATCAGTCGATCCTGTTTTACCCATCTATGGCATGCCTGCTCCGGTGGGTAAACCGCATCCGGCTGCACATCCTGTGGTGCCCTCAGTGGTCGTCCCCGGTGTAGATGTTGGAACCGACAAACCTAAAACAAAATCAGTCGATATGCACAATACATATTTAATCAATTACAGGGCTTTTTGTCAAGGTTTTTATAGACAAAGAGCCCCGTTTTTTTTATACTTATTATCGTAAAAAAGTTACAAGAAATATGTCGAAAAACCGTTGAAAAATAAGGCTAAAATGCCGTGGAGCATTTTGGCACGGATAAGGTTGGAAAGGTAGAAATCAGTACCGATGTTGATAACTAAATACTTCCTGAGATTCATGCTGTTTTCTTTTATAGGATGGATATATGAATGCACTTATTGTACCATTAAAAGTGGGCGCTGGGAGAACCGTGGATTTCTGATCGGCCCCATATGCCCCATATACGGATTTGGCTCCATCATAGCATGGGCCCTTTTTATGAGGCTGGATATCTTCCAAAACGGGCTGCCTGGTTCTGAGCAGGCCTGGTGGAAGATCTTTATCATATGTGCGGTGGGTACGGCCATTATGGAGTACTCCATTTCGCTTTTGTTGGAAAAGATATTCCATGCCAAGTGGTGGGATTACAGCGAGACACCACTCAACATAAACGGCAGGATATGTCTTCCGGCTTCTGCGGCTTTCGGGGTTGCAGGCATTATTGTGGTAAAGCTTTTCTTTCCCTGGTATGCCCGCTATGATGAGATGATGTTTTCCAATCCGGAGATAAACGGCTTTGTGGCTTTAGCTCTCATGATGATAGTGGGGATGGATCTGGCCCTGACCGAAGCGTCCCTTACATCTCTTTTGGAGATACTGGATGAGGCTCAGGAAAAATTTGACGAGCGTATGGAAGCCGGTGTGCAGACCATCGCAGCCGTACCGGATAAGGTCAAGGAAAAAGCCCAGGCCGGTGTGGTTACCATTGCCTCCGCTCCCGCAAAGCTTATGGAAAGAGCACCCCGGATACCAAAGCTGTCATGGCGGCAGAGCTACCATTTGCACAGTATCCAGAAGTTTACCAAGCCTCAGCATAAGACCAGGGCGGACCAGCTTATTCGGGCGGCCGGTAATCTGAAAAAGGGTTTGGAAAAAAGAAAGACAGATAAAAATGATTTTGACTGAAGAAGAAGAAAGGGACTTTGCCAGGATCATAGAGCCCATTGCAAACGATCCAAAGGCCCTGGAGATGAAAAAATACACACAGCACAGTCATATCACAACCTATGATCACTGCATGGATGTGGCACGCCACTGCTTTTATTTTGTAAGGCGGCACCATATCGAGGTGGATGAGACGGCTCTTGTTACAGCGGCATTCTTGCATGATTACTATCTGTATGACTGGCACACCCACGGGGACAAGCTTCACGGTTATCACCATGCCAAGATAGCCATGGCCAATGCCAGGCGGGATTTTAACATCACAAAGCTGCAGAGTGAGATCATAGATTCCCACATGTGGCCACTGAACCTGACGCACGTTCCCTCTACCAAGGAGGCAGCGCTTTTGTGTATGGTGGACAAGTTCTGTTCCACCAGAGAGACTTTGATGAAGTACGGGTTATTTAAAGACAAAGATCCTGTAAGTAAGGACAAAGATTCTTCGCTACGCTCAGAATGACAAGGGGCTAGGCATAGAATGAATATTAAAAAGGGGGGATTTTTATGAACGACAACATCATCAAAAGGAACGAGAAGCTGGCAGAAAAGATCATTAAGGGTCTGGAGAGCCGCAACATAACAGGGTATTATGCACCCAATGGAGAGCAGGCCAAAAAGCTGGCACTTAGTCTCATCCCAAAGGGTGGCACGGTTACAAACGGCGGAGTCATGAGCGCACACGAGATAGGTCTGATAAAGGCACTTCAGGACGGTGACTACAATTATGTGGACCGTGATACGGCTGACGATAAGCAGGCTGCAGCCCTTGCGGCATATACGGCGGATGCGTTTTTGACCAGTGCCAACGCCATCACCGAGGACGGCATCATCATCAATATTGACGGCAACTCCAACCGTATATCTGCCATAGCCTACGGGCCTAAAAAGGTTATCTTTATAGTAGGCATGAACAAAGTGGCAAAGGACGAGGAGGCAGCCATGAGCAGGGCAAGAAATGTGGCGGCGCCCATCAATGCCCAGCGCTTTGGCTTAAACACTCCATGCAGCAAGACAGGTTCCTGCGCTGACTGCCTGTCACCGGACACCATTTGCTGTAACTTCATGACCACTCGTTATTCCAGGCATGAGGGCAGGATGCACGTGATACTGGTTGGAGAGTCGCTGGGCTTTTAATGAGGAAGAGAATTGAAAGAAACAGAGAGAGTAAAGTTTTTTGAAGCATCAACACCCGAGAGGATCATGAGGATTGTCATGGTCCTTTTGGGTGTGGTTTTTCTGGCTATGGGTATAGCCATCTTTAAGCTGGCCCTTTTAGGCAACGATCCATATACGGGGATGCTTTTTGCCATATCTGACGTGACAGGCTTTCCCTACCCCTGGCTTCAGGTGGTGATGGGTGTTGCATTTTTTGTGATCCAGCTTATTTGGGGCAGACACTATATCGGCTTCGGGACAGTGTACAACGCCCTTACCATCGGCTTCATCGTTGATTTTTTTTACAAGATCATTTTTGGGATATTCGGTGAGCTTACATTTTTGCCTGTCCAGCTTCTGGCTCTTGGTGTAGGCATGATCGTATGCAGTATCGGCATATCCATATACCAGACGGCGGATCTGGGTGTTTCTCCCTACGACGCCTCATCACTTATCATGACAGAGAGGCAAAACCGCCTTCCATATTTCTGGTGCAGGATCATCACCGATGGCGCCTGTGCCGTGATATGTTTCTTGCTCGGAGGGATCGTGGGTATCGGAACCGTGGTGACAGCCTTTGGCTTTGGGCCCTTTGTCACCTTCTTCAACCATCTGATATCCGATCCGCTCATCCGGTTTGCCCGAAAGAGAGGACAAAATGCCTGAGTGCAATGTCTGTTTTCATCACTGTGATCTAAAAGAGGGGCAGCTGGGACTGTGCCTGGCCCGTAGGGGTACAGCTACTGAGGTGGTATGCGACAATTACGGGCAGGTGACGGGGCTGGCCCTTGATCCTATAGAAAAAAAGCCCCTTTATCATTTTCATCCACATAGTTATATCCTGTCTGTGGGTTCCTACGGATGCAATCTGCGCTGCCCATTTTGCCAGAACAGCGAGATTTCCTATTCCGATACGGTTAAAATGATGGCAAAAAAAGAAGCGTCTGCGCGTCAGACACGCTATATTGAACCGGATGTGCTGGCGGGTTTGGCCTATGAAGAGAGGTCAAACGGGAATATCGGAGTGGCCTTTACCTACAATGAGCCGCTGGTGGGATATGAGTATGTCCGGGATGTGGCCGTGGAGGTTAAAAAGCTTGGGATGCATACGGTGCTTGTGACCAATGGCACGGCAAATGCGCAGGTAGAGGAGGAGCTTTTGCCTGTCATTGATGCCATGAACGTGGATCTAAAGGCCTTCAATGACACTTTTTACGACAGGCTTATCGGTGGCAGCAGGCAAATGACCATGGACTTTATCACCCGTGCCGCAGAGTATGGGTGCCATGTGGAGGTGACCTGCCTTATCATCCCGGGAGAAAATGACAGCCCCGATGAAATGCAAAAGCTGGCTTCGTATCTGGGAGAGCTTGGGGCGCGATGCGGCGTGGATATACCGCTTCACATTACCAGGTTTTTCCCTCGTTTTCATATGACCGACAGAGGACCCACCGATGTGGGAGTCATTTATGCGCTGTGCGACGTGGCAAGGCGCCATCTCAAATATGTTCATGCGGGAAATGTGTAAGATCCTTCGCTTCGCTCAGAATCTTTTTATCCTTGTAGAAAATCCCCAAATATGCTAAAGTTTTGAATAGGTATGGAATTATGCCGGAAAGGTGTGATGAAAAGTGGGAGCTGCAGAGCGAACCGAGGAGGTTCTACGTGATATACACGTGCTCTTTTCAAAGGCGCAGCCTGTGGAGGGGAGCAAGAAGCGGGTCATCGTGGAAAAAGACAGGATGATGGAGCTTCTAAAAAAGCTTAATGACTGCATGTACGACATGATGGACGAGTACGAGCTTACGGTCCAGAGCAGGGAAAAAGCAGGCCGCGAGTTTAAAAAGCAGGGAGATGACATTATATTTGATGCCAGAAAAAATGCTGAGGATGTGTATGCCGCCTCCATCATTTATTCGGACCAGGCCCTGTCGGATATCTGCGATATCATAGACAAGACCAGGGATGGCATGGAGAGCCTGCACCAGGATATGCTCAGGCAGATAAAGGCCAGGCGTCAGATGGTAAAGGACAATCAGTACGAGCTCAAGTCCCAGCTCCAGGATTTCATAGATACACAAAAATATATGCATCTCATCGAGGAAGAGAACATCCGCCGGGCCAAGGAAAAGGAGACTCAGGGGGATGTACCCACATCATCGGCCGGTGAGTTTGTGGCAGAGAAGCCTGAGATCAGGATCAATGAAGACTACTTCAGGAACGCGGGACTTCCGGTGGATGACGGTGAGGCCGCCAACACCCAGTCGGAGGCGGATCTCGAGGCCCTTTCGGCTGATTTGGATGCAGAGTATTTTGACTGGAAAGACGGTGGCGAGGAAAAGACCAAGGAGAACAAGGGCATCTTTCCTTCATTTTTAAAGAGGAGTAAATGATGAAAATATACGAAAACGGTATGTACCTGATCAATAACAGGGAGATTGCTGCCGAGGCGGCAATTGACTCCGCTGAGGCCAAAAAACAGACTATTGCCTACAATATATTGAAGGATCACAATACATCCGAGGGGATGGATGCCCTAAGGATCAAGTTTGATAAGCTGACCAGCCATGATATCACCTATGTTGGTATCATACAGACAGCCAGGGCTTCCGGACTTGAGAAGTTTCCCATTCCTTATGTGCTGACAAACTGCCACAACAGTCTGTGTGCGGTGGGTGGCACCATCAATGAGGATGACCACATGTTTGGTCTTTCCTGTGCAAAGCGTTACGGCGGAGTATATGTACCGCCTCATCAGGCAGTTATCCATCAGTTTGCACGTGAGATGCTTGCAGAGTGCGGCAAGATGATCTTGGGATCCGATTCCCATACACGTTATGGTGCACTGGGAACCATGGCCATGGGCGAGGGTGGACCGGAGCTGGTAAAGCAGCTTTTGGGACGCACCTATGACATACCCATGCCCGAGGTGGTTGGAATATATCTTAAGGGAGCCCCCATTCCCGGAGTTGGTCCTCAGGACGTGGCCCTTGCCATTATCGGAGAGGTCTTTGAAAAAGGCCTGGTGAAAAACAAGGTGATGGAGTTTGTGGGCCCCGGGGTTAATGGTCTTTCCGTTGACTTCAGGATAGGTGTGGATGTTATGACAACAGAAACCACCTGTCTTTCATCTATATGGACTACAGATGAAAAGGTAAAAGAGTTTTATGAGATCCACGGAAGGGAGGCTTCATACAAGGAGCTTGCTCCCGGTGAGGTGGCGTACTATGACAGCATGATAGAGATAGATCTTTCCGAGATCCGTCCTATGATCGCCATGCCATTCCATCCCAGCAACACATACACTATTGCTGAGTTAAAAGCCAACCTCATGGACATCCTCCACGATACGGAAGAGAGAGCCAAGGTGAGCCTGGATGGTCAGGTGGACTTTACACTTACGGACAAGGTAAGGGACGGCAAGCTTTACGTGGATCAGGGTATCATCGCAGGCTGTGCAGGAGGCGGTTTTGAGAACATTGCGGCAGCAGCAGATATCATGAAGGGCACAAGCATCGGACCGGATGAGTTTACACTAAGCGTTTATCCTGCCAGTACACCTATATATATGGAGCTGGTTAAAAATGGTACGGTGGCGGCACTTATGGAGACCGGTGCCATTGTAAAGACCGCATTTTGCGGCCCCTGTTTTGGTGCGGGAGATACCCCGGGCAACAACGGCTTTTCCATCAGACATTCCACCAGGAACTTCCCGAACCGCGAGGGTTCAAAGCTCCAGAGTGGACAGATCGCATCCGTTGCCCTTATGGACGCCAGGTCCATTGCGGCTACCGCAGCCAACAAGGGCTTCCTTACCGGCGCAGACGAGATCGACGTATCATATACAGGACACAAGTATTTCTTTGACAAGAAGATCTACGACAACAGAGTATTTGACAGCAAGGGCGTGGCTGATCCCTCGGTGGAGGTTAGGTTTGGCCCCAACATCAAGGACTGGCCTGCCATGTCACCCCTGCCTGAAAACATATTCCTTAAGGTGGTATCAGAGATCCACGATCCCGTCACCACCACAGATGAGCTTATCCCTTCGGGTGAGACCTCTTCTTACCGCTCCAATCCCCTTGGTCTTGCGGAGTTTACGCTTTCCAGAAAGGATCCCGCCTACGTGGGACGTGCCAAGGAGGTGCAAAAGATCCAAAAAGCTATCGAGGCTGACAGCTGCCCCGGCGAAGTATCTGAGGAGTTCCATCAGGTGATCCATAAGGTAAAGGAGAAGTTTTCTGACGTGAGCCGCCAGAATATCGGGGTGGGCAGTACTATTTTTGCCAGAAAGCCCGGTGATGGATCTGCCAGAGAGCAGGCCGCATCCTGCCAGAAGGTTTTGGGCGGCTGGGCCAATATCGCCTTTGAATATGCCACGAAGCGTTATCGCTCCAACCTTATCAACTGGGGCATGCTTCCCCTTTTGGTACCGGAAGGCGATCTTCCCTTTAAAAACGGCGACTATATATTCATCCCCGGCATCAGGGAGGCAGTGACCGAAAAGCGCCCTGAGATTACTGCTTACGTGGTAAAGGAGGGCGGGCTGGAGCCATTTACAGTCACCATGGGCGAGCTTACGGATGCAGAGCGTGAGATCATCACTGAGGGCTGTCTGATCAATTACTACAGATCCGGGAAATAGTCATATTGCGACGGTGGTGGCATTGCCACCGAAAACCGTGCGATAATCTTCCCTAAAACAGGGCAAATAACATGGACGAAAAAGAGATTAAGGGACAATACAACAAAGAATATGCCAAAAATATGGTGCGTAAGTACATGCCGCTAGTGGCAGTTGTAGTAACGGCTGCGGTATTTATCATCATATTCTATTTTTGCGTCAAGAGATACACGGGACTGAAGGATGGCGTAGACAAGCTTTTTGCGGTATTCCAGCCCATCCTCTTTGGCTTTGTTATGGCCTTTTTAATGAACCCCATTATGATGTTTTTGGAAAAGCCCTTCCAGAACTTCTTTTTAAAACGTGGTGGTGAGGCTAACAAGATAAAAAAACATGTGAGGATCATAACCTCTGTCATATCACTTGTGATCCTGGTGGGGCTGGTGAGTGTTTTTCTCTGGGCGGTGATCCCGGAGTTTATCGAGACAGTCACCTTTTTGGTCAACAACCTGACCAGGCAGATAGGCGGGGTTTTGGACTGGGCCAATGACATCACCGGCGGCAGATATGAAGAGAGCATCATGTCTGTTAAAAATGATGAGGCAATAAACAAGGCTTTAAACAAGGGATTAGCCTATGTTCAGGGTTACCTGAATCTGGACAAGCAGGAGGAGCTGATCCGTACCATTACCAGCTGGGGCTATGGTTTGAGCCGGCTGGTGATCAATCTCATCATCGGTTTTTTTGTTTCCGTTTATGTCCTGATAGAAAAGGAAAAGTTCAAAGGTCAGGCAAAAAAGCTGATCTACGGTATTTGTTCGCCAAAGATGGGCAATGAGATAATGGAGTTTTGCAGGAAGACCAATGATGTGTTTTACGGTTTTATCATCGGCAAGATCATCGACTCTATCATCATCGGCATCATATGCTATGTGGGTATGATCATACTGGGACTTCCATACAAGCTGCTCACTTCGGTTATCATCGGAGTGACGAATATCATTCCTGTATTCGGCCCCTACATCGGAGCTATCCCTACCGTGATCATCATCTTTTTGACCGATCCCAGGAGCGGAATTGTATTCCTGATATTTGTACTGGTATTGCAGCAGTTTGATGGCAACCTTATCGGCCCCAAGATCCTCGGGGATTCCACCGGTATCTCCAACTTCTGGGTTATCGTATCCATCGTTGTGGGCGGTGGACTCTTTGGCTTCATGGGTATGCTTTTGGGGGTTCCTACCATGGCCATGATCTACTACGTTGTGGGCCGTGTGTCCAGGAATCTGCTCAAAAAGAGACACCTTCCCACAGGCACCGCCAAATATATAGAGCTGGACCATATAGACGAGGGCAATAACGCCCTGATCCCCAAGGATCCGGAGGCTGTTGCCAGGCGGAAGGCGGAGGCCACGCCCAAGTTTTTGAGACAAAAAAAAGACCGGGATTCCGGCGAAAATAATTAGGATTTATTGCTAAGATATGTTAAACTAAATCCGTAGATTTTATAATCCGGGGAAAGAGAATGGATCGCGCAGAGTACAAAGCGAAAATAGAAGAGATAAGAGGGCTCATAGACAACGGCAAGACCGACGAGGCATATGATGCCCTGCTTTTGGAGAATTGGAAAAAGGTTCCAAATGTTAATATTATGATGCAGGCCGGAGAGCTTTTTGCCGCATGCGAAAAGTATGATGAGGCAAAGGAGCTTTTGGTTTTGGCACATGAGAGATCACCCATCGGCAGGATGATCATATACCGCCTGGCGCTTGTATGTGTAAAGCTGGGCGAGCTGGATGAGGCCAGCGAATACTATGACGAGTTTGTGGAGATAGCTCCCCACGACAGCCTAAAGTACATCATCCGATACGAGATCGCCAGGGCAAAGGGCTCGGACGATCTTACCCTTATTTCCATTTTAGAGGAGCTGAAGGGTGTGGATTTTGTTGAGGAGTGGGCTTTTGAGCTGGCGGCGCTTTACCGCAAGACTTCACAGGCTGACAAGTGTATAGATCTGTGTGATGAGATCGTCCTTTGGTTCGGTGAAGGTCCTTATGTGGAAAAGGCTTTAGAGATGAAGATGCTCTATCATCCTTTAGACAAGGCTCAGGAGGATAAGTACAGGCGGATCCAGCAGAAGCGGGACGGCATCACGGAGATCAGACCCGGAGAGGAATTTGGTGGCAGCGAGATCCTTCACCATCCTATTCAGATACCGGAGGTGGCTATTGCCAATGATCGGTTCAACACAGTCAATCTCCAGGCTGAGATAAAAAAGAATATCGAAGAGATCATGCAGGCTACGGAGGAGGCAGATGTCTCCGAGAATATGGAGGCTATCCGTGGTTTGGTTGAGGATATACCATACCTGCAGATGCAGCAGGACGAGAGCGATCCCGAGGAGGAAAAGCAGGCTACCATGGAGCTGGATGAGTCCATCAAGAACAGCTTCCAGGAGTACCTGACTACAGGATATGACGGACAGATCGAGCTGATCCTTCCGGAGACACCTGTGGTGGAGGAGCAGCCCATAGAGGGGCAGCTTACCATAGCGGATGCCATGGCACAGTGGGAAAAGACCGCAGCGGCTGCGGCAGCGGCTTTGGAGGAAGCAAAGCTTAAAAAATTTGAGCAGACCAAGGCCAAGGCCCTTGAAGAAGCTAACTATATCATGGACCGGCTCGAGGATGTGACCCCCAAGCTGGATGCGGGGATGACACCCCAGGAGCTGATCAGGGAAGAGATACTGTCCAAGGAACCCGAAGATGATTTGACTGAGGAGGTTGAGCCCAAAGAGGCCAAGGCAGAAGAAATACCTGAGGACGACAATCAAGTGGGACAGCAAGAGGCTGAGACGTCGGAGACGGATGCAGACGAGACCGTGCCGTCCGACACTTTCAAGATACCGAGGATAGAGGATGGTGTGGAGGCAGGAGTCGGGCTGGAGATCCCCGTGGTGGTGCCACCGGCTGAGGATGTTGCACCGGAACCCTGGGAGCCGGCAGAGCTTACAGAGGCTGGGGGAGAGACTCAGAATGAGGAGTCGGCAGATTTGGTCACAGAGGATGAAGAAGATCAATCCGAAGAGACTGTGGATCAGGTCGCGGAGGATGATTCTGGATCCGAAGAGGAAGAGGAGACCACTCCCGAGGAGGACAATGTCCGGGAAGTGGAGAAGGCTGTCAGGCTGGTATCCGATCTCAATGATCTGCTTCAAGAGGAGATAGACAAGCTGGAGGGAGATGAGACTCCCACCGATGCAGAGAGAGAAAAAGAAGAGGACATCTACTTTGGCAATACTTTAGATCTGGAAAAGGCCGTGGCCAACGTGGCGGCAGAGATCAAAAAGGAGGCCGTGGAGTCCGAGGAGACGGAGCTTTCTCTTTCAGAGGAGGAAAAGGAGACTTTTTCATACTTTACCCCTATTGTGGGAATGGAAAAGACACTTAGCCGCGTATTAAACCGCGCCAGGGCCAAGCTTTTATCCAAGGATCAGAATGCTGCTTCAGGCAACGTACTGATCTACGGTGGCGGTGGCAGCGGCAAGACCACCATGGCCATGAACCTGATCAAGGTACTTCAAAAGGAGACCGGCAGACTTCAGGGCAATGTGGGCAAGATAGATGGAAGCAGGCTAAACGAAAAAGACATTCAAAAGCTTTTTGCAGCAGTTGCCGGTGGCAGCCTTATAGTAGAAAATGCCGGGGAGATCAGCAGAGACACCTCGGTTACTATGGCGCTTTTGATGCAGCAGGATACATCGGGACTTCTGGTGATATTGGAGGATACCAGATCACATCTGGATCGCATGCTCAACGCCAACGGCCAGTTTGCATCCATGTTCACAGAAAAGATTTCCATCCCGGTGATGACTATTGATGAGCTGGTGGACTTCGGACGCACTTATGCTTCAGAGCTGGGATACGGCATAGATGACATGGGCATATTGGCCATGTATGACAAGATCAACCTCTGCGGGCGGGCGGATCATCCCACCTATCTTACGGAGGTAAAGGAGATAGTTGACAGAGCCATAGATCATGTGGAGCGAGGCGGCCTGGGAGGGTTCTTTGGCAGACTCGGTTCCAAACACTATGATGAGGCCGGCAGGCTGATACTCAGAGAAAAGGATTTTATGGACTAAACAGATAAGGGGGACTTTAGGATGAGTAATTTTACGGAACTTGACAGCTATTTATTCGGTCAGGCCACCCATTACGATATCTTCCGCAAGCTTGGTGCGCACCAGGCTGTGGTTGACGGAGTAGAGGGCGTGGTCTTTGACGTATGGGCTCCCCATGCGGCGGCAGTCAGTGTGGTCGGAGATTTCAACGGATGGAATGAAAATGCTCACGTTATGGAACGTGTGGCTCCCGGTGAGATGGGCATATATGAAGCTTTCGTCCCCGAAGCAAGAGAAGGTCAGCTATACAAGTACCTGATATACACAAAGGGCGGTGAGAGACTTTACAAGGCAGATCCCTATGCCACATCTGCAGAGCTGCGTCCCGAAACTGCATCCAAGATCTTTTTCACTGAGGGATATAAGTGGACAGATAACGCCTGGATGAAAAAGAGGGAAGACAAGACCCCCTGTTATGAGAGACCCATGACGATATATGAAGTTCATCCGGGTTCCTGGAAGCGCCATCCCGGCAGGGAGGACGATGGCTTTTACTCATACAAGGAGTTTGCCAAGGCCCTTGCCGATTATGTGGTGGAAATGGGTTATACCCACGTGGAGCTTATGGGTATCTCCGAGTATCCCTTTGACGGATCCTGGGGTTATCAGGTGACGGGTTACTACGCACCGACTTCACGCTATGGCACCCCCAAGGACTTTATGTATCTGGTTAATTATCTCCATAAAAAGGGGATCGGAGTGATCCTGGACTGGGTTCCTGCTCACTTCCCCAGAGATGCACACGGTCTCGCAGACTTTGATGGCGAGGCGCTTTATGAGTATGCCGATCCCAAAAAGGGTGAGCATCCCGACTGGGGCACCAAGATATTTGATTACGGTAAAAACGAGGTTAAAAACTTCCTTATAGGCAGTGCTATTAACTGGGTAGAGACCTATCACGTGGATGGTCTGAGAGTAGATGCTGTGGCCTCCATGCTTTATCTGGATTACGGCAAGAGCGATGGCCAGTGGGTTGCCAATGAGTATGGCGGCAACGAGAACTTAGAGGCCATCGAGTTTTTCAAGCACATCAATACCCTTATCACCGGCAGATATCCCGGCGTTGTCATGATCGCCGAGGAGTCCACCGCCTGGCCCAAGGTTACCGGCTCTGTGGAGGATGACGGCTTAAACTTCTCCTTCAAGTGGAACATGGGCTGGATGCACGACTTTTTGGATTACATGAAGCTGGATCCATATTTCCGCAAGGACAACCACAACAAGATGACCTTTGCCATGAGTTACAATGAGTACGAGAAGTACATCCTGGTGTTATCCCATGACGAGGTGGTACATCTGAAGTGTTCCATGATCAACAAGATGCCCGGGCTGGAGGGAGATAAGTTTAAAAACCTTAAGGCCGGCTATGCATTTATGATGGGACATCCCGGTAAAAAGCTTTTGTTCATGGGTCAGGACTTCGCGCAGTATCAGGAGTGGAGCGAGAAGAGAGAGCTTGATTGGTATCTTTTGGACAACCCGCAGAACAAGGCCATCAATGACTGGATGAAGGATCTTTTACATATTTATAAAAAGTATCCGGCTATGTATGAGCAGGATTCCAGTTGGGCAGGCTTTGAGTGGATCAATGCAAATGACAGCTACAGAAATATATTCAGCTTTGTGAGAAAGGCCAAAAACGGCAAGAACAGCCTTTTGTTCGTCGTGAATTTCTCGCCCATGGCTTATGATGACTACCGTGTCGGCGTTCCCGAGAATAAAAAGCTAAAGCTTATTTTAAACAGTGAATCGCCGGCGTACAACGGCACTGACGGAAAGAGAAAGTCTACCTACACCCCCGAGGCACAGGAGTGTGACGGCAGGGAGTATTCGGTGGCATATCCTCTTCCCGCTTATGGTGTGGCAGTTTTTGTGTTCTGATCCTTACCTTTAAAATGAAGGTTTGTATGTCATGCAGGAAGATTATGAAGTAGAAACAGAAGAGACAGAAGAGATTGATACAGGTCGGGGCGGACTTTCTAACGGAAAGCGCGCCCTGATTTTTGTGGCTTTAGCACTGGTATTGGCGGCTGTTATGGTAGTGTTGTGGCTTTTTGCTTCCTATTACGACTATGAAGAGATGTCCTCTACAGAGCTTGCCAATGAGGCTGAGACCAGATACACGGATTTCAGGGAAAATCTTTTGTCATACAGCAGAGATGGGGCGTTTTATACTGATTACAGCGGCAATCTGATCTGGAACTACACCTATGAGATGGATGAGCCGCGCATTGAAAGCTGTGGAGACAGGCTTTTGATATATGACAGACAGGGTACCAGGATGATCATCCAGTCATCTGCCGGCAATGTGGGAGAGATTTCCACCACACTTCCCATAGTGGATGCTGATGTTTCGGCGGGCGGTGAGACTGCGGTACTGATGCAGGATGGCAGTACGGGGGACGTTACACTATATGCCGCTGACGGAAGCATAGTGGCATCCGGTGAGGTTCATACGGCAAATACGGGATATCCGGTGGCAATTGCTGTATCATCAGATGGCAAGCGGATGGCCCTTTCTCTTATTAACCTAAACGACGGAGATGTAAAGAGTACTCTCAATTTCTATGATTTCGGTAACGAGGGAGCTCAGCAAAAGGACAATATCACCGCCAGCTATTCCTATTCGGACATGGTGATACCGGATATAGACTTTGTGGATGATGATAAGCTGGTGGCTTTTGGCGATACCGAGATAGTGATATATACTGCCGGATCTTCTCCAAAGGTGGGAGCTGAGGTGTTTTTACCGGACAGCATAATCAGTGTTTTTCACAATGATTCCTACATAGGCATGGTCTATACCGGCTCTGAAGGCAATGAGCTTAAGGTTTGTTCCCTGTCGGGGGCGGAAAAGTACTGTATACCTACCGATACTTCATACACCAAATGTGAGTTTAATAAAAATGATGAGGTTATGCTGACGGATGGTGAGGACATTTCGATTTTTACCCTGTTGGGGGTGGAGAAGTTCAGATATCACTTTAATGAAGGTTTTTATGAGATGATCCCCTGGGAGACGTCGAAAACCTACGTAATGATTGAAAAAGGCGCTATCAGGAGGATCAGATTGAAATGATTGAGATTAATGGATTATTTATCGTTGTGATATTCATACTGGCTGCGTGCATGTTCATAGGATACATGCGCGGACTACTGGGGATTGTATTTGGGATCGCATCCTGGGTATTCTTTTTTGTGTTTGTGAAATTTGCTTCTCCCGCAGTATACGAGAATCTGAAGGGCAGCGAAGTAGAAAAGAACATATCAGCCTGGGTAAAACAAACTTTGAGTGAAAAGTCTATGGATTTTGCTGCGGATGTTGCAAAAGATGTACTTACTGACACTATCATGAAGGGATTATCAACAGTCATTGCGGCAGTGATCGCAATTATTATCTGCGTGGCGGTACTTATCGTAATAAAGCTTATCAGCGATGCCCCGCTTTTGGGTGGAGCCAATCACGCTGCGGGATTATTGTTTGGAGTAGTAGAGGGAATGCTGGTGATCTCCCTTCTGTTTTTCGCGATATCCATATTTGCAACAGCAGACGCCGTGGCAGGACTTGTTGAGCAGATCAATAACAATATCATCCTTAAATCCCTGTATGATCACAATCCGATACAGCTGTTTTCAGGCATTCTGCTGGGGATTTAAAAAATCTTTAAAAAAATCGAAAATAATTGTTGACAGACCACCGAGATTTTGATATTATACTATCCGCACCGCG
>CAMODS010000009.1 GCA_946611525.1 uncultured Lachnospiraceae bacterium
CCAGTAAATTTCGGCTGCTTTGAACTTACTATAGAAGAAGGATTTTTGACGGAGCTTGACGGAGATGAGATATATCGTGAGATTGATGAAAAGATTGTAAACAAAAAAATGCTTCTTGAAGAGGATATAATGAAGCTGGTGATTATGCCGCTTACATATCTGGATCGAAAAAAGAAACAGGAAGCAGTGAGTGATGCTGCTCAACTGGCCGGTGCGATAGAGGATGACAGAGCGAGGATGATGGCACTGGCCGGTATACTGGTTTTCGCAGATAAGATAATTTCTGAGAGTGATGCAGAAAGCATAAGAAGGAGGATAGCCATGACAAAGATAGAAGCTATTATTGAGAGGGAAAAAGAGGAAGCTTTAAGGAAAAATACAGAGCAGGTAACAGAGCAGGTAACAGAGAAGGTAACAGAGCAGGTAACAGAGCAGGTAACAAAGAAAGTTACAAGAGATGTTACTTTTAATCTGATCTTTGATCTGGTCAATTCCGGCAGTCTGGCACGTGAGGAAGGGATGAAACGCGTGGGACTTTCGGATGATGAGTTCGGAAAAGAGCTTGAGAAATACAGAAGAGAGCATGCTACAAATCAGGCGTGAGTTGAAAGAGGCAGGGGATACACATTCCCCTGTCTTTTTTCAAGATACAAGCCTTTTTTTATAGTTGAAATAATAAGTACAAGCGTCTATATTATGTATATGCATTTGTTTGAGGTGTGGGAATGTAAACGCAGATAATAAAAGGGAAATGTACCCTGTTTTGAGATAGGAGGAATATGGAGTGAAAGAGATAAAATTGAACAACGGTGTCATGATCCCGCAGATCGGATACGGCACCTACAAGTCCACTACAGAAGACGGATATCAGGTAGTCCTGGAGGCTATCCGTGCCGGATACCGCCATCTTGACACGGCGGCGCTATACGAAAATGAAGAGGAAGTGGGAAGAGCGGTCCGTGAAAGTGGGATTCCCAGAGAGGATTTTTTCATCACCTCCAAGCTTGCCAGATACGCCCTGGGATATGAGAACACCAAGCGTGAATTCGAAACAACTTTAAAAAAGCTGGGAACTGATTATCTGGATCTGTACCTGATCCACTGGCCCAGGCCGGATTACGGTGATCCGGATTTTGACAACTGGGAGAAGCTTGATACGGAAAGCTGGCGTGCCATGGAGGAGCTCTATGAGGAGGGCAGGATCCGTGCCATCGGCGTAAGCAACTTTTTGCCCCAGCACCTGAAAAATCTGATGAAAGATTCACGTGTCACTCCCGCCATCAACCAGCTGGAGCTGCACCCCGGCTATCTGCAAAAGGAAGCAGTTGATTATAGCAGGGCACGCGGAATAGAAGTGGAAGCCTGGAGCCCCATCGGTAGGGCGCGGCTGATGCAGGAGCCGCTGCTTATGGATATCGCCAAAAAGTATGATATATCTGTTGCACTGCTTTGCCTGTGTTTTGACCTGCAAAACGATTTTATCATTTTGCCCAAGTCCACCCACCGTGAACGGATGGAGGAGAATCTGAGGGCAGATGAGATCACCATAGCTGAGGAAGATATGAAGCAGATCATGTCTATGCAGCAGGCAGGATGGAGTGGAGAGCACCCCGACCGCGAAACCATAAAACCATAAAGGAGATATGGAGACAGGGGACAGGCCACTGTCTCTTCAAGTATCTTGCCGATTTCTCCCAATGTGGTAAAATGCTACCGCAAGAAAACAGTTACACAGGAAATACAACATACAGTTAGGAACAAAAAATGAGAGACTTAAAGCACCTTAATTATTTTGAAAACCTTCTGACCTCTGCACACAACGACCTGGTGCGGCAGGCAAAGGAGGAAGGAAGGATATGCGCGGCATCCGTTTGTGAAAACGTCCCGGAGCCGCTTTTTAATCTGCCGGGCTGCTTTGGAGTGAGGCTTACCGCTCCAAACACCGGATCACTGGACATTTCCACCTATTATATGACAAGCTTTTTGTGTGAGACCAGTCGCGCCCTTTTGGAGCGGGCCATTGAGGGAGGGTATAATTTTGCTGACTGCATCATCGCTCCCGATGGCTGCACTATGATCAACCGCGCGGTGGAAAATATGGAGCTTCTTAATGCGCTAGGTCAGGGCAAGGAGCATTTTTTCTACGAGAACATGGAGATCCCCTTCAAGACTGATGAAAACGGGGTGAATCTTTTGATCCTCCAGTGCAAAAACCACATCCTGACACCGCTGAAGGAAAACTACGGCATTGATACCTCTGATGCGGCCATAAGAACTGCAGTCAGAGAACACAACAAAATTTGCGACCTTGTAAACCGCCTGGGAGCTTTCAGAAAGGAAGAAAACCCCAGGATAACCGGATATGAATTTGCAGTGTTTACTCTGGCTACTTACGTTTGCCCCAAGGATCTGATCATGGACAAGCTGGAGGAGACTATAGCTGAGGTGGCAGAACGTGAGCCTGATGAAAATGCCTATCGTGCAAGGGTGCTTTTGGTGGGTGCCGAGATGGACGATCCTGCCTTTGTAAAGCTTATCGAGGAGTGTGGAGCTTTTGTTTGCGCAGACAGGTTCTGCTTTGGTTCCATGCCAGGTCGTACGCCTATAGAGATGAACGAAAGTGAGGATGCACTTACACAGCTTTGCCGCCATTATACCTACACCGGCCAGTGCCCCAGACATATGAACTTAGACAAGGTAAATGCCCGCCGGGACTACGTGGACAAGATCGCCCGGGAATACCACGCGGATGGTATCATCTATAACCAGATCAAGTTCTGCGACCCCTGGGGATATGAGCGCGCCACCGCCGGCGCGGCACTCAGGGATGACTATGGCTATCCGGTACTTTCAGTAGACCGCCCCTACAACATCCAGTCCTCTGCAGGACAGATGAGGACCAGGGTGCAGGCTTTTGTGGAGAGCATTGAGTATAAGAACATAAAGGGGGCAAAGTAAAGTGGCTATTGTAAAAAATGAAAAGAAAAAAGCGGGCCAGCAGACCTTGGGAGGACTCTATGGTACCGGCAAGGTAAAGAAACGCCGTGAGTGGCGCGGCTTTAAGGATACCATGTATGACTATGGCAGGTGGCTCATACTCTGGAAAAAGATGATAAAGATATCACTGAGCAGGGGCTTTGTAAAGGGACTTTTAAGATACAGATGGATGTATTACTATCTCTCTGTGCCCTATATGGTGGACAAATTCACACTGGGTCAGCGGGATGAGATTCTTCGCATCACCCATACCGCATTGGATATAATCGTGGATGATGTGGCTCTTGTTATAAAATGCTGTCTCAGGGCGGATCGGCGTACCGGCAATGATAAGGCTTATTCAGAAAAATGTGTCCTGGTGGATGAAAACGCCATGGTCTCTTTTATGATGGGCTTTCCGGATCTGGTGGCATTGGAGCGCGAGGTCCCTACCCTTTTTTCATCAAACCTCATCAACAAAAACTCTGCAGTTCACTATATCGATGTGGCCCAGGCCTATGGCATCCCCGGGGATGTATGCCCCATGCCTGAGACGGAGGCCGGCATCTCCATAGAGGATGATTTCGTGGTAGGCGGAAAATGCGCAGTCCAGGTCAACAGCACCTGTGACGGCTCCATGCTGGGCAACAGCATAATCGCAAACCGTCTGGAAAAGGACTATGGCATCCCTACCTTCCAGATGGCTACACCCTTGAGGCACAAGGAAGAGGACACCCAAAAGTATGCGGCCGAGGAAATCAAGGCTGCCATCCGTTTTATCGAGGAGCAGACCGGAGCAAAATGGAACTGGAAGGCATATTTTGAATGTGCTAAAAGGGTAAATGAGACCACAAAGCATCGTTGGGATTGGCTGGATGTCAACTCCACGGATTACCCCCAGTTTTTCGGTGCCGTTTTTTCCCTTTATAATGATACGAACTACATGGGCAACTGTGGTCGTTCCCTGACCTTTCCCTTATATGACAGGCGGGTGGATGCACTGGTGAACAAGGGCTTTAAAAACAAGTGCATGATAGCCCCTGAGTACAGACACAGATGTCTGGTGTGGGGAGTGCAGCCCCAGTATGCTTTTGATATGCTTTATTGGATGGCACTTTGCTGGGGAGTTATGCCCCTGACGGACATGCTGTCTATGGTGATAGACAAGCCCATCGCCGAGGAGGATACACCGGAAAACCGGGAACAGGCATATTATGACATGGCGTATCTCTCTGAGAATATGATAATGAGGAACCACACCCATGGCGGTTACAAGGTGCTGGTGGATGAGCTGTGGGAGCATTGCGAGAGGATGAATGCCGACATGGTCATGCTGTGGGAGCACATAGCCTGCAAGGCTCTTACGGGTATGCACGGGCAGTTTGAGGAGCAGGCAAGAAAGCGCGGCATCAATCTGGTGTGGGTGGCACATGATCTGTGCGATCCGAGGATCTATACCAAGCAGGCCGTACGCGACCAGTTCAATCTCTATATGCGCACTATTATGCGCGAGGAGCCCATAGACCCCACTCTTGAGGTCCTTCAGGACGACGAGGCGTGGTAAGAAGAGGCAGGGGTGAGTCCCCTGTCTCTTTTATTTGACGGGTACTCTCGTGACGTGTATAATTTTTAGAAAAAAGACTGATTTGGAGGATCGATATGAAGAATACAAAAAGGATACTGGCGGCACTTTTTGCGGCAGCTATGGTAGTGAGCGGGCTTCCGGCATACAGCACCGGAGAGGCTCAGGCTGCATGGAAGGTGGAGTCGGCAGCGAAGGGATCAAAGACATACAAGAGCGGCTATGAAAAATACAACACATATTTTTACTACAACCAGCTAAGTGCAAAGGAAAAGAAGTTCTATGATGCCCTAAACGATGAATGCCTTAAGGTTATGAAGGGTAAGACAGACATCACAAATTCCGTAGCGGAAGGTGGAAGGGATTACTATTACATTGATCCGGTAAACTACAAAGAGTGTGGTCTGAAAAAGAAGGAAGCCAAGCGTGTATACAGCCTTTTCAGGTATTCCAATCCGCAGTATTTCTTCCTTAGCGGTAATTCTGCCACAAGTGATGACCAGATAGCCATGGTGGTGTATAGTGACTTCCGTACTGCTGACGCCATTTCCACTGCCAGAGATCAGATACTTGATACTATTGATGGGTTTGATGACGAGATCTCTGCAGCCGGTTCCACTGAGGAGAAGGTACGTGTCATCCATGATGCCATACTAAACCGTGTGTCATACAACCAGCAGATCTTTGATACCAATTTTGAAAATGATGAAAAGGAGTATTCCCAGTCAGTTTATTCCACCTTTGTGTGGGAAGGTAAAAAGACAGTATGCGCAGGATATTCCTTCGCTTTTGCCATGATGTGCAACAAGTACAATATAGATGCTGTTTGTATCACCAGCAAGCTGCATCAGTGGAATGCTGTACGTATCAATGATCAGTGGTATATAGTAGACCCCACCTTTGATGATGAGGCCGGTGCGGGTTATCCCATCGTTTACACCTACTTTTTGCAAAGTGAAGAGCTGGTAGATTCCATTGATGAGCAAATGGGTAATGAGGGCGAAAATCACAAGGAGGAGAGCATCTACAAAGGTATCATGCCGGACTGCCTCATCGATACAAACTCCGGTTATATCGTGGGTGATGACGGAAATGTGGATCTTACTTATGTGGGTGAGTGCTTTAAGCCCACTGACAAGGCAAAAGCACCAAAGATAACTGTAAACGGCAATAAAGCTACGATCAAGGCTGAAAAGTACGCTGATATCTACTATACCACCGACGGCAGCACACCCAGCCCCGCTTCCACAAAGTGCACAAAATACACCGGCAAGTTCAAGGTGAAAAAGGGCCAGACCATAAGAGCGGTAGCAGTTCTGGTGGGATGCAAGGACAGCAAGGTGGTAAAAAAGAAGGTAAAATAATATTGCTGATATTTTCGGGGGTTTACAAATGATAAATATTACATACAAGGGAAAAGAATACAAATATGAAGACGGCACCGCTTTTTTGCAGATGCTTCCGGATATGGAGCCGGATGCCGGCAGGCAGATAGTCCTGGCCAAGTTTCGTGGCAAGCTCATCGAACTATTCAAGGTTCCAAAGGGCGATGGTGAAGTGGAATTTATCACTACTTATGATGTAAATGGCCGTCGTACCTACCGCAGGTCACTGGTGTTTTTGATGGAGAGGGCACTTTTTGATGTGGCCTCCGGCAAGGATGTCCGGGTCATGTATTCCCTTGCTGACAGTTATTTCTGCAGATTTACGGATGACAGTGAGGTTACGCCTGATCTGGTGGATGCGCTAAAAAAGCGTATGGAGGAGCTGGTGTCGGAGGATATCCCGCTAAAGAAAACCACCATGAAGACCTACGAGGCCATGGGGCACTTTGAAAAGGAAGGCATGCTTGATAAAAAGCGTCTTTTAAGATATCGCTCCAGCTCCAACATCAATATATATGAGCTTGATGGCTGCTATGATTATTTTTACGGCTTTATGGTTCCCTCAACAGGTTATCTGGACGTGTTTGACGTAAGGCCTTTTGAGGATGGTTTTGTTCTTATATATCCGGACAAAAAGGATCCGAAAAAACTCAGGGAGTTTGCTCCTTCGGTAATGCTTTCTGCTACCCTCAGACGTTCCTCGGAATGGGGCAGACTCATGGATATTCCTACGGTGGGTGCGTTGAATGATGCGATTGCCCGTGGCAGGACCAGAGAGGTGATACTGACTCAGGAGGCTCTTATGGAGGAGCGTATCGGTTCTTTGGCCAAAGAGATAGCGGGAGATCACAACAGAAAGTTTGTCATGATCGCCGGTCCCTCATCCTCCGGAAAGACTACGTTTTCACACAGACTCTCTACCCAGCTTATGGCTCGTGGACTTCATCCCCATCCCGTACCCCTGGATGACTTTTATCTGGACCATGACCTGATGCCGGTGGATGAGTTTGGTGAGAGAGATTTTGAGGCCATAGAGTGCCTGGATATAGAGCTTTTCAATGACTGTATGAAGAGGCTGTTAGATGGCGAAGAGGTAATCCTGCCCAGATTCAACTTCAAGACCGGAAAAAGCGAGTGGCATGATCATCCCATGAAGATTGGTGAGGGTGACGTGCTGGTGATAGAGGGCATTCATGGACTAAACTCCCGTATGAGCTATTCCCTGCCTGACGAGTCAAAGTACAAGATATACATATCTGCACTTACCCAGCTGTCTGTGGATGAGCACAATCCCCTGTCCACATCGGACGGGAGGCTGATACGTCGTATAGTTCGTGATGCAAGGACTCGCGGCACTTCGGCAGCAGGTACCATTGCTATGTGGCCGTCAGTACGTCGCGGTGAGGAGAAAAACATCTTCCCCTTCCAGGATCACGCGGATGCTACCTTCAACTCGGCTTTGATATATGAGCTTGCGGTGCTAAAGATTTACGCATACCCTCAGCTTTGCTATATTGAGCCGGGTGATCCGGAGTATGACGAAGCCAATCGTCTGCTTAAACTCATGGACTATGTACTACCTATGGCGACAGACGATATCGCCAACAATTCTCTGATCAGGGAGTTCATTGGTGGCAGCTGCTTTAACGTATAATGTTACAAAAACTTTACATTTTTTGGCGGATGGTTTACAATAAGAATACTGTTATGGTTTAAAGAGAAGGTATTAAGGGAGTTTTTCATGCAGGATCTTTCAAACACACAATACTTTAAGGTTGAAAAGGAAGCGGGGGTCGGAGTCAAGGACATTATCGCCCAGGTTTACGGAGCGCTGATGGAAAAGGGCTACAATCCTGTCAACCAGATCGTTGGGTATATCATGTCCGGGGATCCCACTTTTATCACCAGCCACAAGAGTGCCCGAAGCCTTATCATGAAGGTGGAGCGGGATGAGCTGGTTGAGGAGCTTTTGAAAAATTATATCGATACCGAGGGCTTCAAGCACTAGGGTATGGGTGGTCGCATTTTAGGACTCGATTTTGGCGCAAAGACAGTAGGGGTCGCGGTGAGTGACCCTTTATTTATGACCGCGCAGTCGCTTGAGACCATTACACGTACTTCAGAAAGCAAGCAGCGGCGCACGCTTGCACGTATCGGTGAGATCATAGCTGAGTACAAAGTGACGCAGATCGTTTTGGGCTATCCTGTGAACATGGATGGCAGTGAGGGTGAGCGGTGTGAAAAGACACGCGACTTTAAAGAGGCACTTGAGAGGCGGTTTGAGCTCCCGGTAATACTGGTCAACGAGCAGCTAACCACCGTGGAGGCGGATGAGATTTTAGGCAACATGGAGGTCAAAAAGCAGGACCGTAAGAAGTATATTGACAAGATCGCAGCGGCGATAATCCTTCAGGATTACTTAAACAATGAGGTTCATTATGGAACAGATTATTTTTGATTCAGAAAACGGGGAGCAGATACCGTTTTTTGTAATAGAAGAGACAACTATAAACGAGGTTCACTATCTTTTGGTTTCCGACGAGGATCCGGACACGGTAGACAGTGAGGGGGAGGCATCCATTTTAAAATGCGTATCCACGGATGGCGAAGAGGAGACATATGAATTCGTCGAGGATGATGCTGAGTGGGAGGCCGTACTGAATGTGTTCAAAGAACTCTTGGATGACCTGGATTTAGAGGACTAGAAGGACCGGTGTGTCGGGTTTTAAATAATTGGTGTAGTTATATAAAACCGCCACACTGACAATTAGGAGGAATTTTGAGCAAGGAAAAACAAAATAAGTTAAGGGTTATCCCGCTCGGTGGTTTGGAGCAGATCGGGATGAACATTACTGCCTTCGAGTACGGAGACAGTATTATTGTAGTGGATTGCGGTCTGGCATTCCCTACCGACGATATGCTGGGAGTGGATCTTGTCATTCCGGATATCTCATATCTTTTGGAAAATGAGGACAGAGTCAGAGGGCTTTTCATAACTCACGGACACGAGGATCACATTGGTGCCATCCCATATGTGCTTCATGAGATCAATATCCCCATTTATGCCACAAAGCTTACCATGGGGCTTATCGAACACAAGCTTTTAGAACACGGGCTTTCTTCCCAGGTTAGAAAAAAAGTGGTAAAGTTTGGGCAGTCCATCAATATCGGAGATTTCAGAGTGGAGTTTGTAAAGACCAACCACTCCATTTCCGATGCGGCGGCTTTTGCTATTTACACTCCTGCGGGAGTCATCTTCCATACGGGAGATTTCAAGGTAGACTACACACCTGTATTCGGTGATGCCATAGATCTGCAACGCATCGGCGA
This sequence comes from uncultured Lachnospiraceae bacterium, assembly GCA_946611525.1. Lineage (GTDB taxonomy): Bacteria > Bacillota > Clostridia > Lachnospirales > Lachnospiraceae > JAILEN01. Next base: position 9,274 of record CAMODS010000009.1, read on the forward strand.
GATAGGTAAAAAAGGAGTGCTGGCGCTGATGTGCGACAGTACAAATGCAGAGCGCCCGGGCTTTACAGCTTCGGAGCGTACTGTGGGGCGGCAGTTTGACAATATTTTTTCGGAGAATACCAGTACCCGTATCATCATCGCTACTTTTGCATCCAATGTGGATCGTGTGCAGCAGATCATAAACTCTGCCCATAAGTTCGGCCGCAAGGTAGTGGTGGAAGGACGCTCCATGGTCAACATCATCAACACGGCTTCGGAGCTGGGATATCTAAATGTTCCCGACAATACGCTGGTCTCTGTGGATGAGCTTAAAAACTATCCCGACGAGCAGACGGTGATCATCACCACCGGCTCCCAGGGTGAGTCTATGGCGGCACTTTCGCGCATGGCCAATGGCACACACAGAAAGATCGCCATAAAGCCCAATGATACCATCATATTTTCATCCCATCCCATTCCGGGAAATGAAAAGGCTGTGGGCAACATCATGAACGCTCTTTATAAAAAGGGAGCCAACGTGGTGTTTCAGGATGTGCACGTTTCCGGACATGCATGCCAGGAGGAGATAAAGCTTATCTACACTCTGCTTCAACCGAAGTATGCTGTGCCTGTCCATGGTGAGTACAAGCACCTGAAAGCACAGGAGTCTATAGCCAGACAGTTGGGATATGACAGCGACCATATATTCATCCTGTCTTCCGGAGATATCCTGGAGTTTGATCCCGAGACAGAGACTGCGTCGGTAAACGGCAATGTCCACACCGGAGCCATCATGGTAGACGGACTGGGTGTTGGAGATGTGGGCAACATCGTATTAAAGGACAGACAGAGGCTGTCGGAGGATGGCATTATCGTTGTGGTGCTTACTTTAGAAAGTGGTACCGGGCGTGTTCTGGCCGGACCTGATATCGTCAGCCGCGGCTTTGTATATGTGAGGGACAGCGAGGACCTGATGGACTCAGCCAGGGCGATTTTAAATGATACCGTTGAGACTCTGGAGATGAACGGCGTTACAGACTGGGGCAAGATCAAAAACGAGGTTAAAAATGCGCTGTCTGATTTCGTGTGGCACGAGACTGAGCGTCGCCCCATGATCATGCCGATATTGATGGAAGTATGATAACATTATCAAAAAGACTACAAACCATAGCATCCCGCATCCCGGAGTGTGATGCACTTTGTGACGTGGGTTGCGACCACGGGTATTTACCGATTTGGGCAGTAAGCGAGGGCGTATGCGACCATGCATATGCCCTTGATGTGCGAAAAGGGCCTTTGGATCGGGCAAAGAAGAACGTAGAGGAGGCCGGGCTTTTAGACAGGATCACACTAAGACTTTCTGATGGGCTTGAAAAGATGTCTCCGGGTGAAGCGCAGGTCATCATAATATCGGGCATGGGAGGTCCACTGGTGGAGGGCATCTTGACTCGTGGTGCCGCTGTCGCCAAAAAAGCCCAAAGTCTTGTACTGTCACCTCAGTCTCACCTTTATGAGTTCCGCATTTTTTTAAGTGAGCAGGGCTATCATATCATCGATGAGACACCCGTTTTTGATGATGGAAAGCATTACTATGTCATGACGGTAGAGTACAGGGAGGGTGAGCATATGGTCCTTGACGAGTTTCAACTCAGATATGGTACTTGCGATCCGGCATTGATCAAGGATTTTTTGGCCCTTGAGAAAAAAAGACTTTTATCCATCAGGGAAAATCTGATCAAAAACAGTCCCGGGGACGAAAGACTTTTTGAGATAGAAAAGGAGCTTATAGTTATAGACGACCGTGATATATAATATCCCCTTTTTGTTGACCTTTTTGCCATAGAATTTTATAATAGTGAGGTAAGTTTGTCTTTTGGCAGAACTTTGCGAAAAGAGGACATTATCTGCTTTGGAGGGTTCTATGTTAGAACAGGGACTGAATACTCTTTCGAGTTTTAATGCTAACTTTTCCGTGGCGGCGGTACTTTTCGGTATTGTCCTGTCAGTTTTTTTGTGGATTAGATACACTAAGGCAGATGCTTCCATGCGTGCCTTTAGGATGTTTGTACTGGTCACTACGATTTCCGCTGCCTTGGAGATCGTAGCCAATGGCTTTGCGCATTATTCACAGAGCCTGCCTGCCGGACTTGTCATGTTTGCCAATATGATCAGTGGTTTCGGCACCGCTACCTGCGCTTATTTACTTGTTAGCTATGTGTATTCCTATGTAAAGGATATGCACGTCGTCCCACGTATTATCAATATTGTCATCTTAGTTGTCAGCTTTATCCTGCAGATCTTAAATCTGCGTTTTCACTTTTACTATTATGTGGACGATTCCGGTCGATTTGTTCACAATACTCTTTATGTCTATGGGGTGTATTTTATTGCCCTGTACTTTATCCTGTTTGCATTCATCGTGCTCATCATCTACAGAAAGTCATATCAGCCGAGGAGCTTTAACTACATACTTGTGTCTGCTGTAGCAGTGGCCGGGATGATACTGATACAGACCACTCAGACAGAGGATGTTATGCTTACATATTTTACGGCTATTTTGGGAAGTTTCGTCCTCTTTTTGACGTTGGAGACACCGGACTATTATAAATTGATGGATACAATAGGCGCCCTTGAAAAGTCTCAGGCTGAGACTGAGCGTGCCAGAGAGGATGCGGAAAAGGCCAAGGATGACGCTCTTGCTGCAAGGGCAGAGGCTCTCGATTCCCAGAGGGAGGCAGAAAAGGCCAGGGAGGACGCCGTTGAGGCCAGCAATGCTAAGAGTGACTTTTTGGCCAACATGTCCCACGAGATCCGAACCCCCATGAACACTATTTTGGGTATGGATGAGATGATACTCAGGGAGAGCCGTGACCAGAATGTGGTTGAGTATGCTCAGAATATACAGCATGCGGGCACCACGCTTTTGCAGATCATCAATGACATCCTGGATCTGTCCAAGATCGAGTCCGGCAAGATGGAGGTGATAGCAGCAGATTATCATCTCTCCGAGCTGGTGCATGATGTTTCCACCATGGTCCGTATCAAGATAAAGGAAAAGAATCTGGACTTTTTCTATGATGTGGATGAGTCTCTTCCGGATACTCTTTTGGGAGATGAGGTCAGGCTGAAGCAGGTCCTTATAAATATCCTAAACAATGCCGCAAAGTACACCAAGATCGGTCACGTCCACTTCACTGTGGGCGGCGAGCGCACCATAAAAAATGATCTTCCGTATGTCAGACTAAAGTTTATCATAGAAGATACCGGAATCGGTATCAAGGACGAGGACATGGACAGACTCTATCATACCTTTGAGCGTCTGGATCTGGACAAAAACAGGGATATAGAGGGCACCGGCCTCGGACTTGCCATCACCAACGAGCTGGTCAAGCTCATGGGAGGCCGGCTTACCGTCAACAGTGTGTACGAAAAGGGTACCACCTTTACGGTGGAGCTGTCACAGCAGATTTTGGGAGAGACCACTATCTCCGAGTACGCACAGGACCACCGGGGAGTGCAGGAGGTATATGAAAACGACTTTATCGCTCCTGAGGCCAGCATTTTGGCAGTCGATGACAACGAGATGAACCTGGTGGTGGTCACCAATCTTTTAAAGGGTATCCAGTCCAAGGTCACTGTGGTAAAGAGTGGATTTGCCTGCATTGAAAAGATGCAAAAGGAGCATTTCGACATTATCTTTTTAGATCATATGATGCCTGAGATGGACGGTATCGAGACACTTCACCAGATCCGTGATATGGATCACAATATGTCAGAAGGCTCGCCCATCATAGTGCTTACCGCAAACGCTATTTCAGGTATGAAGGAGATGTATCTGAACGAGGGCTTTGCGGACTATCTGTCAAAGCCTGTCCGGGGCGAGGAGCTTGAGGGAATGGTGAAAAAGCACTTAGACCCCAGTCTTATCATTGAAAAGAGCAAGGACGACGGCTTTGAGGAGGCTCCGCGCAGGGCCATGCTTCCGGAGAACAGCGACACAACAGTATCATCGGAGGAGAAAAAAGAGGACGAGCAGGAGCTTATCAGCAAGTCCGAAGGTATGGTATTCTTTGGTAACAATGAGCGGCTGTACTTAGACGTGGTCAAGATGTTTGTGGGTATATCCTCGGAAAAGAGGGATGAGCTTATAAAGGCATATGATGACAGAGACTGGAAAAACTACACCGTTTACGTTCACGCTTTAAAGTCGTCCTCCCGTAATATCGGAGCCAATAGTCTTTACGATTTTGCCAGACGTATGGAGTCTGCGGGACATCAGACAGAAAATGAAAAGAACCGTGATATTTCGGAGAAGTTTATTGATGCCAACCACGACAAGCTTATACGTATGTACATGGATACCGTGGCGCAGGCAAAGAAGTTGATGGAAAAATAACATAATCAGAATTGTTAGGAGAATATCATGTGGGCATTTGAGAGAGTTTTTTATCAGTTTTATCCTCTGGGGCTTACGGGAGCACCATTTGAAAATGACGGAGTGCAGACTCATAACATCCTAAAGGTGATAGACTGGATTCCTCATCTTAAAAAGCTGGGTATAGGAGCGGTTTATTTTTCACCAATATTTGAGTCGGACACCCATGGCTACAATACCAGGGATTACAAAAAGATCGACACCAGACTGGGTACCAATGAGGACTTTGCCGAGGTCTGCAAAAAGCTTCATGATGCGGACATCAAAGTGGTGGTCGACGGAGTCTTTAACCATGTGGGACGTGGTTTTTGGGCTTTCCGTGACGTGCAGGAGAAAAAGTGGGATTCTCCTTACAAGGACTGGTTTCACCTTAGTTTTGACGGCAATTCCAACTACAACGACGGTTTCTGGTACGAAGGCTGGGAAGGCAATTTTGATCTGGTAAAGCTAAACCTGCAAAATCCTGCAGTACGGGGACATCTTTTGGACTGTGTAAGGTCCTGGATAGATGAATATGATATAGACGGGCTGAGACTGGATGTGGCTTACATGGTGGATCGTGGCTTTTTATCTGAGCTTCGCAGTACCTGTGACAGCATTAAGCAGGATTTCTTTTTGGTGGGTGAGATGCTCCATGGTGATTACAAGCAGATCATGAACGATTCCATGTGCCATTCCGTTACCAATTATGAGTGCTACAAGGGGATTTACTCTTCCCTCAATTCAGGCAACCTCTTTGAGATAGTTCATTCATTAAAGCGCCAGTTTGGCCCTGAGGAATGGACACTCTACAAGGGAGCCCATATGTTTTCCTTTGTGGACAATCATGATGTAAGCCGCATAGCTTCCATCTTGAACAAAAAGGAGCATATACCTCTTGCATTTGGTATTGCTTTTGGTATGCCGGGTATACCCATCGTCTACTACGGCAGTGAATGGGGTATCACGGGAGATAAAAAGGACGGAGATCCCGGACTCAGGCCTGCCATCGACGCTCCCGAGTGGAACGGGATCACAGATGCTGTGGCCAATATGGCAAAGGCTTTTTCCGAAAGTAAGGCACTTCAGTACGGAGATTTTTCAGCGCCGGTTTTGGAAAATCTGCACTGCATAATGGAACGTCGTTGTGGAGATGACAGGATGCTTATTGCCATAAACTGTGAGGACAATGAGTGGACCGCCCATATGGATTTTGGAGCCGGAAGAGCACATGAGCTGGTATCGAAAACCGAGGTGGATTTCGGCGGAGGACTGACTGTCCCCGGCAATACCGTGATGTTTTTACAGCCATACTGATCATTATTAGACAGAGGTTTTGCCGCTGTTTGAGTATTTGATACATGAAATATCTGAAGACTGCGTTTGCCGGAATAAGCACCCTTGTCTTATGCATTCTGCTTATGACGGCTGTCAATTTCATACCCACTTCCATGATCCAGAACGGATCTGAAAAAAGTGCTGAATACCTTAAGCGTATTGAGCTTTTTCACTATACAAATGATGATCTTATAAATTCGGTTCAGGACAATTATGCTGATGCAAAATGGATGGGTGTGGTCTATTCCATCGACCCTGAGCATCCCTTCATATCGGAGATCTGGGCCCGGTATGCCCAGCTACCCTACGAGAACATCAACGAGAGCTTTTATAAGCAGGTCCATGGGAATGAAGGGGTAAACGAGACCTACAGCAGGTACTGGCACGGAGCCATGACCTATATCAGGCCCCTGCTTTTGATCACGGACCTTTCCGGAATCAGGATATGCCTGGGAGTGATCATTCTTTTATTACAGGGCATCATTGCGATCCTTTTGTTTCGCATGAAGGGCCCCCTGTTTATGCTCTGTTATCTTTTGGCATTTCTTACGATACATCCCTGGATGCTTTTCAAAAGTCTGGAGTACTCATCACTTTTTGTTATCGTATCCATTGTGTCTATTGCTGTGCTTCTTGTTATAAAAGCTGACAGGCAGGATCTTATACTTCCGCTGTTTGCAGCTTCCGGAGTGCTTTCATGCTTTTATGATTTTTTGACTATTGAGACTCTTTCGTTTTCCCTTCCCATGGTGTTTTTTATCCTGTACCTTATGGAAAAAGATGTGATATCTGATGTCAGGTCAGGCGTAGCGGAGATAGTAAAGTGTGGCATCACCTGGTTTTTGGGCTATGTCCTTACCTTCGGTACAAAGCTTATGTTTGTGTATTTTATCTGTGGAAAGGAAGAAGTTAAAACGGCTCTGTCTGTGGCTGCAGAGAGGGTGAGCGGAGACGTGTATCTTGGAAATACAGTGACTTCGCCGGCGGCAACCACGGGACAGCGGTTTTCGGGCGCCATCTGGCGAAATGTTGCGGCGCTTTTTCCTACCCATGCCTATAAGATGAGTGTCCAAAACACCATTATTGCGGCGGGGGCTGTGCTGATTATTTCTGCAGTGGTCATATACCT
>CAMODS010000010.1 GCA_946611525.1 uncultured Lachnospiraceae bacterium
AGTTTGTTTAAGGCGTCCAGCGGCGTCATGTTCTTTACATCCACTTCGCGCAGTTCGTTTACTATATCCGCATCGGACACTGTATCAAAGATGGTCATCTGGTTCATGATATAATTCACCTTTGCTTTGGCAGGCTTTTTGGCAGATGACTCAGCGGCAATGGTCTTTGCGATCTCGGTGACATCATTTTGCGACAGCAGAGCCACGATCTCCTTGGCGCGGTCGGTGACAGACTCGGGTACTCCGGCGAGATGCGCCACCTGGATACCGTAGCTCTTGTCGGCACCACCGGGCACGATCTTTCGCAAAAAAACGATATCATCACCATTCTCCTTGACAGCGATACAGTAATTGTGGACGCCGTCGATCTGTCCCTCCAGCTCGGTAAGCTCGTGATAATGGGTGGCAAAAAGGGTTTTGGCGCCAAGTATCTTTTTGTCGGCCACATGCTCCACCACCGCCCATGCGATGGAAAGACCGTCAAAAGTGGAGGTGCCGCGTCCTATCTCGTCCAGGATCAAAAGTGAATCGGATGTGGCATTTTTAAGGATATTTGCCACCTCATTCATCTCCACCATAAAGGTAGACTGGCCTGAAGCCAAGTCATCGGAGGCACCCACACGGGTAAATATACGATCCACCACTCCGATGGAAGCCTCCCGGGCGGGTACAAATGAACCCAGCTGGGCCATCAGCACGATAAGCGCTGTCTGTCTCATGTAGGTGGACTTTCCTGCCATGTTGGGACCGGTGATGATGGATATCCTCTCACTGCCCTTATCCAGATAGGTGTCATTTTCTATAAAGCCGTCGGCGTCGATCATCTTTTCCACCACGGGATGACGGCCGCCTACTATATTGATAACGCCGTCGGTAGTGATGGCCGGTCGTACATAGCGATTTTTTTCAGCAACATAGGACAGGGAAAGATACACATCAAGCCTGGCAACCGCCCGGGCTGTGGTCTGTATGCGGCTTACCTCATCACCTATCACATCCAGGATGTTTTTATAAAGCTCGTTTTCCAGGGACAAAAGCCGATCCTTCGAACCAAGGATGGTGTTTTCCAACTCCTTTAGCTTTGGAGTATAAAAACGTTCGGCATTGGCCATGGTCTGCTTTCGGATAAAATAGTCCGGAACCATGTCACGATAGGAATTGGTCACTTCCAGATAGTATCCAAAGACCTTGTTGAACTTTACCTTTAAGTTTTTGATGCCGGTCTTTTCCTTTTCATCCGTCTCCAGCTCCAAAAGCCACTGCTTACCGTCGGTAGCGGCTGACCTGAGCCTGTCTATCTCCTGGTTGTAACCGGATCTGATGACATTTTTTTCTCCGTCACCCAGGGAGATCCGGGGATCCTCATCTATGGCATCATCTATGAGACGGAAAAGATCCGACAGATCATCCATATCATCCATGATGTTTTTTACCTCGTTGCTGCTAAAATCGGAAAGCACGGTCCTGATCCCGGGCAGCACGGCAATGGACTCCTTGAAGGCCAAAAGGTCACGAGGGTTTGCGGTACGGTAGGTGATGCGTGTCATGAGACGTTCCAGATCATAAACGGCATTAAGATACTCTCGAAGTTCCTCCCGCTCCATCATATGATCCGTAAACTCGGAAACCGCATCCAGCCTGTCTTCTATGGCATCGCGGCTCACCAGGGGCTGCTCTATCCAGGTACGAAGAGTTCTGGCACCCATGGCAGTCTTGGTCTTGTCCAAAACCCAAAGAAGGCTGCCACGTTTTTCCTTTTCCCTCATGGTCTCGGTAAGCTCCAGATTCCTGCGGGAGCTGGCATCTATGAGCATGAAATTGCCGCCCACATAAGGGATGAGACGGTTCATCTGGGAAAGATCGCTTTTTTGCGTATCAAAAAGATATAAAAGCAAAGCTCCCGCAGCAACGGATCCTGTCAAAAAGTCAGAGATCCCCAAAGCATCGAAGCTTTGCACAGAAAAATGCTTTAACAGTACCCTCCTGGTTTGGGCCTCTTCAAAATAGCCGCTATCCAGGGGGTTTACCATGAGATGGAAATTGTTTCTAAGATCTTCTGCAGTAATACCGCTTAAGAAAAGAGACTCAGTACAGATAAGCTCAGTAGGGGAAAACTTTCCTATCTCGTCATACAGGCTTTTTATGCTGTCGGTTTCGGACACAAAAAAATCACCGGTGGAGATATCGGCAAATGCAAAGCCGAATCTTCCGGAGAAAAATGCAACTGAACAAAGATAGTTGTTTTTGCTCTCATCAAGGGCCACTGCATCTATGGTGGTGCCGGGAGTCACGACTCTGGTAACCTCTCTGGCCACCAGTCCCTTTGCCTCTTTGGGATCCTCCACCTGCTCACAGATCGCTACCTTGTAGCCCTTTTTTATAAGGCGGTTAAGATAAGTCTCTACTGCATGATATGGCACGCCGCACATGGGAGCTCTCTCCTCGAGACCGCAGGACTTGCCGGTGAGAGTAAGCTCCAGCTCCCGGGATACCGTCTTTGCGTCGTCGAAAAACATCTCATAAAAATCTCCAAGACGATAAAAAAGAATACAATCCTTGTATTCCTCCTTGGTCTTAAGATATTGTGCCATCATCGGGGTCAGCTCGCCCATTTAAAAAACCTCAAAAATATACCTGCTCTGGGCCTTCCAAAGCAGGATATATTGTACCAAATCAACCGTAAAAACACAAGATGTTCTCATTTTTCAAAGGTAAGCACATCATCGAAGCCGGTAAGCTCAAAGACCTCCATGATTTCATCGGAGACATTTCTCAGGACCATCTCACCCTCGATGTCGTCCATCTCCTGCTGGGCCTCCAAAAGCACCCGAAGGCCTGCACTGGTGAGATACAATACCGGACCTATTTGAAAACGGTCGCACTGGCTTTTATCTCTCCGGATACAACCTTGCTATAGAGATCATCAATAGGCATGGGCTTACCGTAATAATAGCCCTGGAGACGACCGCAGCCGGCGGACTCCAGATAGTCTGCGGCCTCACCGGTCTCCACACCCTCGGAGAGAGTCTTCATGCCCAAAGTGTTTGCCAGCTCGATAATACTCTTTATGATCTTTTTAGACTTTTCGTTTTCTTCCATGTTTTTCAAAAAGACCATATCGATCTTTAACACGTCAAACTCATAGTCTTTTAACACATTAAGTGACGAATAACCGGAACCGAAATCATCCAGCCACAGACTGTAGCCCTTGTCATGGAGGATCTCGAGAGATTTCTTTAGTCCCTCTGTGTCCTCAGTCAGAGCACTCTCAGTGACCTCCACGTGGATCATATCCCGGGGGATCCTGTATTTTTCCACCATTTTTTCCAGCTCTTCCACCGGATCCATGAGTTCAAAGTCCAAACGTGAAAAGTTGATGGAAACAGGTACTACCAGTTCACCCTTGTCAAGACGGGTGCGGATGTCCCTGCATACGATCTCAATGATACACTTATCCAGCTTGCTGATCTGCCCGGTCTCCTCAAGGACGGGGATAAACTCACCGGGAGACAAAAAGCCCATCTCGGGATCTATCCATCTGGCCAGGGCCTCGCAGGCACACAAACTCCGGTCATCTGACCATACCACAGGCTGGTAATACACCTGTATATAGCCTTTTTTAACAGCCTTATCGATGGTGTTTATGATATGCTGGTGCAGATGAAAACGCTTGTCCATCTTTTCATCGTACTCAATAAAATAATCGTCAGGCCTGTTCTTAAGAAGTGAGCAGGCATAGCGGGCACGGTCCATCTCCAGGCGAGGATCGTTGTAATCCCCCTTTGGACTGTAGCCACCCACATTTATATCCAGATACAGCTCATCGGGATTCTTTTCAACCACAAGTTTTCTAAGCTTTTCAACCCGTGCTCTGCAATCAGACATCTTTGTCAGTATCACAAAGTGGTCATTGGACTGTCTGGCAAAAGGCTCGTCCGGGAAGACCTCCGCTATGGCATTTGCCAGATCAATGATCAGGTCATTGCCCCTCAAGTACCCGGCGGAGTTGTTGTATATCTTAAAGTTTTTGATGTTGACGTACAGATACATCATCTTTGTATCCGGGTTTTCATCTATATAGGAAAGTGCCCACTGATAAAAGCGGTTTGTATTGGGAGCACCGGTGAGGCGGTCCGTCACCATAGCCTTTTCTATGGCTTCGGACTTTTTGCCCTCCCTCTGTCTCTGGTAATATATGCTTACAGCGATCATGATAAGTGATACGAAAAAGATCCAGTAATTGATCTTGTCTCCCTCATCAACACCGATCAGTTCACCGGTCTCGCGGCTTACTGCATTGTACTCCACCCATTTTAAAAATGTAGTGGCTATAACGGTCAGCATGATGATGGAGATATAAGGTCTCCAGATCAAAAGACAGGCGACGTAGAGCACCATGGTCATAAAGCAAATGAACATGCGGCCCTTGGTGTAGTCCGAAAATGATACTTCATAGCCGAAATACAGGCAGATCCCCGCAAAAACCACTATCCAAAGTTCACTGAAGGCCCGTTTTATCTTAAGCTTTCCATTCAGGTAGAAGTGAGCATATAAGAGAGTGAGTACACCGAGAGTCAGAAGTATCCAGTAGTTTTTCGTATAGTGGAAAAACTCACCTAAGCTGTTGCACATCTGCTCTTCTATCACATATTTTTTGACATAGCGGATAAGCATACAGCTTTCCAGAAAGATCATAACTATGGACAGAACAAAGGCCGATCTGATATTGGCCTGATTATGAAAGTTTTCCACATAGGGGCTGTTTTTATACAGCCCCAGCAATTCACTTATAAATTTCCAAGATCTTTTAAGCGGATTCTTTTTCTCTCCCATGATACATTAACTCCTTTTAAGATCCTTCGTCTCGCTTCGCTCGAACCTACCTTAAGTACACCATATACTACTTCTTTTTTACTACCTTCTTCTATTATAGAAAGCGCATGCGCTCATCTTCATCCGACGGCTTAATAATGGCAAAGCCCTGACGCCGCTCATCATTTAGCTTGCGCTTGCACTTGGTACATATGGTACCAAATGGAATAGGTGCTCCGCAAAGTTCACAAAGACCATGAGCCAAAAATTTCATGCCGCCCTCTTCCTTGTATTCTATACGGCCCTCAGCAATCCACTCCTTGACCTTTGATCTGGGAATGTTGAAATGGATGGCAACCTCAAATTCATTGACATCATTGGCACGTATATATTCCCTGACCTCGTCAAATAGATTCATCTCCTTGCAGGCCGGGCAAAAATCACCCTTGGGATAATCCTGAGGAAGGATCCGTCCACACTGGGGACAGGCGTGCTCAGAAACTATCCTGCTGTTAAAGCTGCCTTTTGAAAAACCTGATCTGTGTTCTACTTCCATTTGTCTGCATCCAAATAAGCCGTTATTACCATAATCTAATATACCACGAAAGCACGAGGAAAATCAATGTATACATTGATTTGACGACGCTACGAGATAACCGTCGCTCTGCGGCGGTTATACCACATATATAGGCGCTTTTTCAACGAAAAGGCCCATTATAATCATATATCAGGGCGCGTGCTACCTTTAGTCCGTCCATGGCGGCTGAGGTGATGCCACCGGCGTAGCCTGCCCCCTCACCACAGGGGAAAAGGCCACGGATGTCTGACTGGAAGTTATCATCACGAGGAATACGCACCGGAGATGATGTCCGGGACTCCACACCGGATAAAATGGCGTCCTCACGGGCAAAGCCCTGCATCTTTTTATCAAATTCCTCCATTCCCAAAACAAAGGAGTCCTTCATAGCTTTTGAAAACAGGGGGTTTAAGTCAGAAAAGGCTGCACCGCCCATGTTGGACGAGGCAAAGGAACCATATGAAGATGAGGTCCTGCCAAGGATAAAATCAGCATAAAGCTGCTGTGGGATCCTGCCAGCGCCAAGTTCATAAGCTTTTGCTTCAAGGCGTCTCTGGAACTCCATACCCGACAGGGGATCTGACATGTCGTATTCATGCTCACCAACAGAAACCACAATGGCGGAGTTGGAATTTGCTCCGTCGCGGCGGGCATAGCTCATGCCGTTTACCACCAGATGTCCGGCTTCGGAAGAGGAATTAACCACATAGCCTCCGGGGCACATGCAAAAAGAATATACACCACGGCCATTTTCTAATTTTGTTGCAAGCTTGTAGGGCGCTGCCCCAAGTATCTCGGTGCCATGATGACCAAACTGATGCTCATCGATAAAGGCCCTGGGATGCTCTATACGCAGTCCCACGGCAAATTCCTTGGCCTCCATGGGCACGCCCTTTTCATAAAGCATCTTAAAGGTGTCACGGGCAGAATGTCCGATGGCAAGGATCACATGATCACAAAAGATGAGATCCGCTATGGGATTGGCAAGGGGCCTTCCTTCGTTGTCACAATAAGTCTCAACTTCAATATCAAATATCCTGCCTTTAGACATCCCCACCCCCGTAAGAGTGGTATTAAACCTGAAATCACAGCCACGGCTTATGAGCCACTGCCTCATGTTTCTTATCACATCCATCAGCATATCGGTTCCGATATGTGGCTTATAATCGTAGAGGATCTCCTCCGGTGCGCCGAACTCTACAAAAGTCTCAAGCACAAAGCGCATACTGCCGTCACGGTCCTTTATCAGGGTATTCAGCTTTCCGTCGGAAAAGGTGCCGGCACCGCCCTCGCCAAACTGGACATTGGAGTCGGGTTTTAAAACTCCGGTTTCCCAAAACTCTTTTACATCATTAAGTCTTTGATCCACCGGTTTTCCACGCTCTATGATGATGGGCGGGATGCCTGCCAGGGTAAGCTCTATGGCAGCAAAAAGCCCCGCCGGACCGGCTCCTATTATCACAGGTCTTTTGGGATTCGGGCCGTCTATCCTAAAAGAGGTGTCGGCATACGGAAACTCAAATTCTTTTTTTTCAAACAGGGATACATTTTTAATCTTTTCGCCGAGGCGCAGTTTCTCTTCGATCTGTGGACATACCAGGGCGACACTATAGACGTATTTGATATCTGATTTTTTCCTTGCGTCTATGGAACGACGCAGGATCTCAAAGTGTCTTAGATACTCTTCTCTGATGCCAAGGATCCTGGCCGAACGTTTTTTTAAGGCCTGATCCTGTGGAGATGATATAGGGATTTTTATCTGATCTATTTTTATCATAGTTTAAAAGATCCTTCGCTAAGGCCGGTGTGTCATTCCAAGGAACGAAGTGACGAAGAATCTTAAAGGATCCTTCGCAACGCTTTGGATGACAGGGTTATATGTGATTTCCAACCACTGCTCCTGAGCTCCAGGCCCACTGGAGGTTGTAGCCGCCGCAAATGCCGTCCACATTTATGACCTCTCCCGCAAAGAAAAGTCCGGGCACGGAGTCGGACTCCAGGTTGTCCTTTAAGTCATGAAGCAACACTCCTCCTGCCATGACCTGGGATCTGGAATAGTCGCCATATCCGCATACATCAAGGGCAAGTCCCTTTAGGATGTGGCAGAGATTATCAAGATCGATCTCAGAAAGGCGTGAGGCTTTTTTTCCATTCAGATCAAAAAGCTTTAAGATCTCAGGGATCAGTTTCTCGGGAAGCAATCCCAAAAGGGCTTCCTCAATTGACCTGCGGCCTATGTTGCACCTGTATTCCACATAGGCACGAAGCATCTCCTTATCCATCTCAGGAAACAGGTCAATGACTGCGGTTATGGGCTTTTTAATACTAAGACCGGAGATGGCCTCAAAGCTTATGTTAAATACCGGGATGCCGGATATGCCCTTTTCAGTGAGCTGGATCTCTCCCACATCCTCGGAGATGATCTCGCCATCCATGATGATGCATACACGTCCATGGACACGGACACCCTTTAGCTTTTTAAAGGAAAGCCCTGAGCAGAAAAGCTCAGTTAGCGAAGGGAAGGGATCAGCTACCCTGTGGTTAAAGCTCTTTGCCAAAAGAAGCCCGTTTTCGGAACCTCCCAGCTCTGCACCTGCCATTCCACCGCAGGCGATAACAAGGGACGGCGCCTCATGTGTCTCATTTGTAAGCTTTAGGCTAAAGCCGGTATCTGTCTTTTTTATATCAGTGGGCGTGACACCGGTTATAAGCTGCACTCCGGCTTCCTCCAGGGCAAGCTCCATGCATTTTACCACGGATCTGGCTTCGTTTGATCTGGGGTAAACATAGCCGTCACGATTATAGACGGATACTCCTATGCTCTCAAAAAACTTTCTGGTCGACTCTAAGTCAAAGGACGAAAGGACACTTTCAAGTCTTTTGGGCATGTCGGTGTGATAGGCGTTTAGGGTAATGGGATCATGGGTTATGTTGCAGCGGCCGTTGCCGGTTGCGGAAAGCTTTTTCCCCACTACCCCCTGGGGCTCTATCAGTAATATCTTTTTTTCTCTTCTGCCGGCAGTTATGGCTGCCATCATGCCGGATGCACCGGCACCGAGGATTATTGCGTCGTAATTCATAATTTTCCCGTTCTAATAGATTCTTCGCGACCCTCAGAATGACAGTGGGCTTAGTCATTCTCAAGTGTCCCTTGTCATTCTGAGGGCGTAAGCCCGAAGAATCTTATAACAATCTCAGTTTAATGGCGAGGCGCTCCAGTATGCTCCCGCCGGGGAATCGCTCCAGATCTTCTTCGGTGATACCGCGGATCAAAAGCATGACAACAAAGTAAACAAAGGCACCGGCTACGATGGCAATGATACAGGATATGGCTGCATTTTTTGTGATAAGATGCAAAAGCTTGTACACCAAAAATGCTGCAAGTCCCATAACCGCCGAAGAAATACCGGGCAAAAGGTACATGGACCTGAAGTCCTGATGGGCACCGCTGTATTTAACCACCGCAAGATTATTAAGCAGACACATGATAAAAGCATAAAAGGCGTTGGCATAGACAACGGCGTAAATATTAAGGTCAAAGGAACGTAGGGCCACCACTAAAAATACCAGCTGCAACACCAAAGCTATGGCGGCATTTCGCACAGGGATTCGAAGTCGATCTATCCCCTGCAATAGCCCGTTTGAAAGAGTTGACAGAGAATAAAAAACTATAGCCATGGAACCCGCCAAAAGCATGTTGCCCGAAGTAGGATCACTATCGGAAAACATGAAGAGCATAATAGGTCCCGACAGTACAGCCATACCCACCATACAGGGGAAGGCCACAATAAGGATAAACCTGGTGGCCGCTTTAATCTGGGTCTGCACCTTTTCCATGTCACCGGACCTAAAAGCCGTGGTAAGGGTGGGAACCGCCGATGCCGCTATGGCCGAAGCTATGGAAATGGGAACATTTATGAGCACCTTGTACTCTCCCGTATATACACCCCACCACTCGGAAATGGTCTTTGCATCATAGCCCTGGGAAAATACGATATTTTTAAATATACCCTGATCTAAAATGGATGAAATATTGTAAAGTGTGGTGGATAAAAGCACGGGGATGATGGTGAGGATCAAAACCTTCATGATCTCACTGTAGCTTTCCACGTTTTTCTTGTGATCCCGTATCACCCTCTTTTTAAATCGTCTGTGATACAAAAGGTAGATAAAGAGCATGAAAAGAAGTCCTGCCACAGCGCCCATGGCGGTACCCAGTGTACCACCGGCTGCACCGTAGGCCGGGCCGTAGTTTTCTTCGCCTAAGATCCCGCCTATCTTTGCTCCGTAGGAAAAGAGATAATAGGCTGCCACGATAGATATAATGGCATTTACTATCTGCTCAATGATCTGAGATATGGCAGAGGGAAGCATGGTATGAAGTCCCTGGAAAAAACCACGGAACACACCAAGCACCGCCACGATAAGGATCACGGGCGCCAGCACTCGAAGGGGAATGGCACTCATGGGAGTCTTTAGCACTCCCGCAAAAAAGTCCGCACCAAAATATACCACGCACATGAATATGGTGCCGCTGGTAAAGGCAAATAAAAGGGAGCCCTTCAGGACCTTCATGGTGTTTTTGCTCTGACCAAGCTCCATCCTTGCCGCCACAAGCTTTGAAACCGCCAGGGGAAGGCTGTAGGAGGAAATGATCAAAATGATGCTGTAGATCTCAAAGGCAGTACCATAATAGTCGTTTCCCACCTTGCCGATGATACCCTTTAAGGGTATACGATAGAGCATCCCCACTATACGGCTGATGATGGAGGCGATGGCGAGAATGGATCCCTGTACTATAAAGTTGTTGCTGCTTTTTTTATTGGACATATTTTTTTTAAAAAGATTCTTCGCGACCCTCAGAATGACAGTGGGCCTTGTCATTCTGAATGCACAGTAGTGGGCCTTGTCATTCTGAGGGCGTATGCCCGAAGAATCTTATTCCCTGTTATCAAAATCCTTTACTGTCTTGTAGTACTGGTTGCTGTCAAACTTCTGGCGCTCCGACAGACAGATCCAGGTGTTACCGGGAGCAAGGATAAGCTCGTTTCCGTCCTCATCAAAAAACTGTGTGGGAGCTGTATCACTCTTCTTTTTCCAGGTAATATCCACCATACGGCCGTTACAGATATACTTTCCTTTACCGTCACCCACCAGGGGCAGGTTGAGATAATCAGTGCCGGCATAGAGACTGGACTCACCGGCGGTGGTATAAATGATAATGTTTTTAACGGAAACCTGCTCGTCATCAAGGGCATCTATCTGACTGTCACCAAACTGGTAGCGGTCATAGGTCCCCTTGTCCTTGTTGTAGACAAACCATGGACTGTTGTTTATAAAATAGGGCTTTACCACGGCACATTCTTCACCCTCACTGGCTGAGTTTTTAATAAGCGCCGGGTCATCCTGATCGTGATACTCATCCTCCTCGGAATACTTAAAATGTGTACCCGGATCTGACTTATACTTTTTTGAAAAGCCCTTTATCTTTATACCCTCGTCCACCATCTCTCCATTGGTAAAGCAGTTGTGGGGAGCCTTTTTATCAGAGGTCCTGTAAAATACAGCGTTGGAAATAGCTCCGTCCATGGCATTTAAGTCATCCACGATACCGGTATTTAAAACCTCCTGACCGTGGACGCTCTGTCCCACATGGCAATAGATGGCATCATACTCGGAGGCGATATACACGTAGTACGGTCTGCAGGAACGGACATTTCCGAACTGCTTTAGCTTGTGATAGCTGTCGGATATACCCATGAGTCTGGTGATGCCGCCTTCCACCGGGCACTCGTAGATGATGCCGCAGGAATTTAGCCCGTACTGTGGCAGAGACATGGAGGTGTTTTCTATCATAAGAGCAAGCGGTCTCTTTTTTGCCCAGCTCTCCTTTATATAGGTTCCCGTCAGTGGGCTGAGTCCCCCCTCAGGTACGGGAAGGTCAGACTCCTCTTCGGGCAGCTCTGACACCTCTTCAATCTGAGTCTCGGGCGCCTCGTCTCCACCGGCCCGCTCACCAAGTATCACTATCACAACCACCAAAAGCACTACGGCGGCGATACCTATACCGATAAGTATGGCAAGATTTCGCTTGTCGCGCATGGAAAGCCCCCGCACTCCCGTCCTGTTTACTTTCTTTTTATTATCCCCCGACATTTGTACTAACCCTCTCTGGTGATACCCAGCTTATCCAGTATATCACGCTGTCTTTTTTCCATATCTTCCCGCTCAGCCTCATCCATATGATCATAGCCTAAAAGATGGAGCATGGAATGAGCTATTAAAAATGCATACTCTCGCCTTACCGAATGTCCGTATTCCGCCGCCTGGGACAGTACCCGGTCGTGACAGATGACTATATCCCCCAGCATCACCTCACCGCTTTCGGGATTGAAGATGTCATCCATATCGTAAAGCTCGTCAAAGGATGAGATGCCGGTAAAATCTATCATGGGAAAAGAAAGAACGTCCGTAGTATCATCAATACCCCGGGCTTCTTTGTTCATGGCATGGACCTCATCTGCAGTGGTGATAAGGAGGCTTATCTCACTTTCATAGGGAAAGCTCTCGTATTCAAGGACGCCCTCCGTAACCTTTTTGGCCACAGAAAGGGGATCAAAGTCAAAGCCCCCGATGTCATATCCACCGTTTAGGTCTACATCTCCCACTTCACAGGAAAAATCAATGGTCATATCAGATTCTCCTTTAAGATCAGACAGTCTCTGATGCGCAGAAACTGGTTCATGGTAAGTCCGCAGTCATCATACATGCCTTTGTTTGAAAGCTCCGTCAGTGTCTGATAGATGAGCATCTCCTGATTCCAGGAGCTCTCCATGGTCTCGTCTCCGATGGCATCGATCCTGGACACCAGTGAATCCACCATCTGCACTATGGCAGACTCAATGGTGGAGGGCTTTTCCACTATGCCCTGATACTCTGAAAGTATCTGCTTTACAGCCGCCGGCAGACAGTACTCCGAAGCTATCTCCACATTGTGATTGATAAGGGGCTCCCCCCTCATGCAGCCCACCCTGTAATACAGGCCGGCCACACCCGCCAGCTGGGCATTTTTACCCACCTCCCTGGCACAGGCCATGGAAAGCTCGGATACCTTTTTCCCATGGGCATATTCCCTGCCGGAAAAACGCATAAGCTCTATAGCCAGTGAAAAATCATCCTCCAGATACATCTCGTAGGATATGCTCTCCTCAGCTGCGTCGATCCTGAGAAGCCACTTGTAGGAAAGCATCACAACAATGGTGATGATGATGGCAGAAAGAGCGGCCGATATCAGGAAACTGACCGACAGCCTGCCATATGAAAACTCGTAGTATATCACCGGAAACGAAAACTGTACTATAAGAAGCAGCATGTAAAGATGGGGACTTTTTTCATCCCTCCTGTCCTTTAAAAATACAGCGATCAGAGCTCCGAAGATGGAAAGCATCAAATAACAGTACAGTGTGTTGGAGCTCATACCACAGGTGTAGCACAGCATCATGTCCATAAAGAGTGCTGCGGATAGGGACAAAAGTCCGTCAACCGCCGACACCAGAATAAAGCTTGTGAGTATCACCGGAGCCAAAAACACCGGCATGTAGGATGATAAAACTATGATGCCCCAGCACAGGGATGACAGGATAAATACCCGCTTGTAGGTGGTGCCGTCATATGACAGCCGTCCCATCCGCCGAAGCTGTATCAGCGCTATGATAAAGACCATGGAAAAGGCTAAAAACAGCGCTATGATCCCGATTATCTCATCCAAAAGGACTCTCCTGCCGTAAATCATGAAGATGACTGCAGCCAGTGACACCAAAAATAATGCAATTATGTAGGCAAAACGCTTAGGCGGTACCCTCTTTTCACCGGCTTCCATTTAGCTTCTTTTAGCTCCTTTTTTATCTCTCTTTTTCAAATGCGCCTCGTATTCCTCGTAGGCACCGACTATCTTTTGTACCAAAGGATGACGCACCACATCCCTGCCGTCCAGACGGATAATGGATATATCGTCTATTTTAGACAACACCTTTGTGGCTACATCAAGTCCGGAAACAGCATCCTTTGGCAGATCCTTTTGTGTCTCATCCCCGGTGATAATGGCCTTTGAACCAAAACCTATACGGGTCAGAAACATCTTCATCTGGGCAGGGGTGGTATTTTGCGCCTCGTCTAAGATGATAAAGGAATTGTCCAGAGTCCTGCCTCGCATATAGGCCAAGGGTGCCACTTCTATGGATCCCTTTTCCATGTTCCTCTGAAAGCTCTCCGCACCCATGATCTGATACAGTGCGTCGTAGAGAGGACGCAGATAAGGATCTACCTTACTCTGAAGGTCACCGGGCAAGAATCCCAGTTTTTCTCCTGCCTCTATGGCGGGACGGGTAAGGATGATACGGCTTACCTCACCGGCATTAAAAGCAGTAATAGCCATAGCCATGGCAAGATATGTCTTTCCCGTACCGGCTGGACCTATACCAAAGACGATCATCTGCTTTTTGATCGCATCCACATAGGCCTTTTGTCCAAGTGTCTTTGGCTTTACAGGCTTGCCGTTTACCGTATGGCAGATGATCTCTCCGTCTATCTTTACTAAGGGATGACTCCCTAAGTTTTCCTTTATGGAAAGGGCGTATCTTACATTTTGCTCGGAGATATGATTTCCCCTTTTTGACAGGGAAAAAAGCTCCTCCATAACATTTTGCGCTGCCGATACAGCAGACTCATCACCTATGAGCTTGACCCCGTCACCGCGGTTTACCACATCCACTCCAAGGGAGTTTTCGATGATGGAAATATTGTGGTCAAACTCTCCGAAGATATTTTCCAAATGATCTGCGGGAATACTGATGGTTTTTTCCAATATTATTTCTCTCCTATTATCTCCAGGATCTTTGCGGGCCTGTCCACCTTGTTTTTGGTAAAGCTGTAGGCTGACAGTACCTCTTCTTTTGCGGCAGCCACCTTTTTGGGATCGTTGCCGTAAACTGTGGCAAGTGACTCACCGGAAATGATGGAATCACCCACCTTTTTATGCAGGACCACACCAACATTTAAGTCGATGCTGTCCTCCTTTGCAGCCCTGCCGCCACCGAGTACCATGGAGGCATGACCTATCATCTCTGCGTTGATCTTTGCTACGTAGCCGTCACTTTCAGCAAAAATATCCTCCACCCGGGAAACATTTAAAAGGTCCCTCATGCGGGGCACATCCTCGGGATTGCCGTTTTGGATGCGGATGAACTCGCAGAACTTGTCGTAAGCGCTGCCGTCGTCTATGACGCGGTTTAGCTTTTCAAGAGCCTCGTCACGGGTATGGGCAACGCCGGATAAAAGCGCCAGCTGGCAGCCCAAAGCGTATACAACCTCCATCAGATCCTTGGGTCCCTCGCCACGGAGTGCATCAATAGCCTCGATCACCTCCAGGGTGTTGCCCACAGCGTAGCCCAAAGGCTCGTCCATATCGGTAAGCACGGCCGTTACTCTCCTGCCTGCAGCATTTCCGATATTTACCATGGTCTCAGCAAGCTTTCTTGCATCCTCCTTGGTCTTCATAAATGCACCGCTTCCCACCTTTACGTCAAGTACGATAGCGTCTGCTCCGCTTGCCAGCTTTTTACTCATGATGGAGCTGGCGATAAGTGATATCTGATCCACCGTAGCCGTGGCATCACGGAGTGCGTAAAGCTTTTTATCACAGGGGGCAAGGTTTTTGGTCTGTCCCACCACTGAGATCTTGTGACGGGCCACGTTGTCAAAAAACTTGGTCTCAGAAATGGAAGTCCTAAAGCCGGGGAAAGCCTCAAGCTTGTCGATGGTGCCACCCGTATGTCCCAGGCCGCGGCCGGACATTTTTGCAAAGGGAAGACCAAGTGCAGCTATCATGGGTCCTATGACAAAGGTGGTCTTGTCTCCCACGCCTCCGGTACTGTGCTTGTCCACTTTTATCCCTTCGATGTCAGAAAGGTCCAGCATATCGCCGGATGCTGCCATGGCCATGGTAAGCTCAAAGGTCTCCTCGGTATCCATGCCCTTGAAGAAAATGGCCATCAAAAGTGCCGATATCTGATAGTCGGGTATGGAGCCGTCGGTGGCTCCCCTGACAAAATACTGGATCTCCGCTTTGGAGAGTGCGATCCCCCTCTTCTTTTTTTCGATGATGTCATACATCCTCATTTTCATATCCCCCTTTCTGTTTAGATCCTTC
>CAMODS010000011.1 GCA_946611525.1 uncultured Lachnospiraceae bacterium
CATCCATTTGGGGCATCTCTCCTTCAGACTGACTACTCCCATTCATTTGGGGCATCTCTCCTTTAGACTGACTACTTCCATCCATTTGGGGCATACCGCCTTCAGCCTGACTGTTCCCGTCCATACGGGGAGCACTGTCTCCGGAGGCATTTTTATCCATCTGAGGCTTCATGCCACGTCCGCCGCCCATGCCTCCGCGACCGCCTCCGTTTTGAAAGTCTTTCCCCTTTTGGAAGTCTCCGTCGTTTTGCCCTCCAAAGTTCTTTTGAAGATCACCGCCATTTTCCATACCTCCTCTGCCGAAGCCGCCCATGCCGGTAAGCTCTGTATTTGAATATGACACGGTGTCCATGGTTATCTCTTCCGCATCATCACCCGTAGTAATAGTGTAGGTCGAACCGGCTTCCATGCCCGGAGCAGAAAGTGTTACCGCACTCATACTATCGTCGATCACCTGGGATATAAGCTCTTTCCCATCAGAATCGGTAACCGTAACCTTTGTATTCGCCTCATATGTGCTGTCGTATACCATGGTGATGGATCCCTGTGCAGACTCTGATGAAATACTCTCAAGCATCCCGGAGCCTCCGGCTGCTATTACAGTACCGCCGTTTATCGTGCATGTACCACCATTTTCACTTCCAAAATCTATAGCGTTATTTGTACCGCCTCCGGTGAGACTGACATAAATGTAGCCTCCGTTAATCACTATGTCTCCGTTTGAATCCAGGCCATCTGCATCCATTCCTGTAGAGTTTAATATAGTAAGATTACCCTCATTTATCGTAACAAGAGAATCCTCTGCGCCGGAGCCGTTTCCGTTAAAGCCGTCATCACTGGATGTTATCCATACATCCCCACCATTCATCTCTATTACAGGAGCCTCTACTCCCTCATATGCCTTTTCGACTTTTACATTTGTACCGTTTAGATACACAGTCGTATCCGAATGCACTCCGTCATCTGCCGATGAGACAGTCACATCGCCTGCGGTAAGTGTCACATCACCATCTGCATGTATACCGTCGTCTTCTGCCACAATATTTACTTCACCACCGGAAATATCTATGGTTCCGTCGGACTTTATGCCCTTTGCCACGGAAGTAATATTTACCGTGCCTGACTCAAAAACCAAAGCGTCCTCATTGTCTCCCTGGACCACTGCATTGCCATAATTGGATATGATTTCGAGGGTTCCCTCCCCGGCAAATATCACATCATCTCTGGCATATACGCATCCTTCTCGGCCTGCTGCCACCACTTCCACGGAGCTTTCCATATCGGCCCCATTTTCCATACTGTTTGTGCTGCCGGCGGTTGTATACACATAGACCGCCTTTGCATTCTCTACCAAAAGTGCCGCATCATCCGGGCAGGTGATATCCGCACCGTCAAGCACTATGTACACCACATCGGAGCTGCCTGCATTCACATCTATATTTCCATCAGTGAGGCTGCCGGAGATCACATATACACCTCCATCATTGATGGTCACATTACCAAAGCTTCCGACGGCTCCATGTCCTTCCACGGTGATGTCCTCTCCGTCAAGTGTGATCGTGGCATCGGCTCTTGATATGACTTTAGAAAGTTCCTTTTCATCCACATATTCTGTCAGGGTCTCACTCATTGGAGTAAGAACGCTTTTTGCCCCGAATATAAACCACAGTGTAAATGCCACCGCTAAGATGACACCGACCACCGCTATTTTGTCAAAATGTTTGCTGTTACTCATAGTCTGATACCTCTTAAAAAGTTTCTCTTATTATGACATATAGTCACCGTTGTAAGAAACAAGAATGGCACTTTCAACTCCGTTCATATCAGCCAGCTCGTTTACAAAGCCCGTGTCCTCTTTATCAAGCTGCACCTCTACATTCAGCTCGATCATACCCTTCTGCACCGACTTTGACTTTACGCTTGTACGCTTCACCTGGGACTTGAGATAGTTCATAGCTTCATTTTCACTGTTTTGATCTACACAATGGATAACTGCGATAAAAGGTGCCCGGTATGATTTTTTGTTTACAAAGATAAGAAGGATGAGACCGATCACCACACTGCCGAATATTGCAAGGGGAATCAGGCCTGCTGCCAAAACGATACCTGCGCCGATGGCCCAAAACAGAAATGCTATATCAAGGGGTTCCTTTATGGCAGTTCTGAACCTTACGATGGATAATGCACCTACCATACCAAGAGAAAGAACTATGTTGCTGGTCACTGCCAGTATCACAAGGGTGGTTATCATGGTCATTGCTATCAGCGAAACACCAAAGCTGGTGGAGTACATCACTCCCGTAAATGTCTTTTTATATACAAAGCTGATAAATAGCCCGATCAAAAATGCCAGTGCAAGGGCTATTACCATATCCAGCATTGATACGCTGGTCACGTTTTCCAAAAAGCTTGATTTAAAAATGTCATTAAATGTAGTCATTTGTTTTCCTCCATATTATTCTTTACTCATACATCCTGCATGCTGCGTATTTCGAATATGCTCCTACCCGCCTGTTTTCCAAGCCCACCGCCATCCGGATGATGTCCGGCAGATAGCCGTCCCATTTTACCTCCAGGATGATGGGGTCATCAGGAACCGGCATGGTGATCACATGTGGGTTTAAAAAATCCGTACACCGAAGTCCTGTCCTGATGTTGTAATCCAGGGTAACTCTTACATTGCCGGGTATAAATGTAAAAGGCTCCCTGTCATAATCTACTATGGTCTTTGGAGCAAGTCCCGTGGTCTTCATCTTGGAATACAGTTCCCGGATCAGTTTTTCATCACTGTCATACATCCAGTCTGTGTCTCCATTAACTATCCTTTGGGACTCCTCAGCCGAAAGCTTTGCCATGGCCTTTTCTCCCAGCCCGTTTTCCTTGCTCTTTTTTTCAAGTCTGATAAAGGACGTGTCGAAATTGTAATACCTGATTCGAAATTTTTCCCGGTTGTCCACTCCGTCTACCTTTTCCCTAAGTGCCTTGTCCCCCGGGGTATCAAAATACAGGCTCCTGATCAGGTACTTTCCATCTATGGCATTTGCATCAGAACCCGCCACGGCCTTCATCCGTTGTCTTATGGTCAAAAGATCCGCATATGATATCTGATGCTTTATTTCATGTCTCTTTCCCATTCTTAGCACCTCCTTTCCATAAAAAATAGAGCCACTTCCTTTGAAGTGACTCTAATATAAATGCCAAACCTAAAATTAACCTTAAATAAACAAAAACTTTTTATGCCCTATCTGCCCTTCCTGCTCTCGAAATGTTCATCAATATTTCTGATGAGCTCCTCCGGGGCCTGAGTTTTCAGCAGATACTTCTCCGGCTTTAGAGCTAAAACGCTCATGACACTTTCCTTGTCATCCTTTGCGGTAAGCATCATAACCGGGATGGTGGCGGTAGAAGCCTCGGAACGTATCATCTCCAAAACCTTAGCTCCGGAGATCACAGGCATCTCATAGTCCAAAAGGATGAGATCCACAGGGTTTTTTGCCAAAAAGGTGATACCGTTCATGCCGGAGTTTGCCATGTAGACCCGGTACTTATCCGACAGCAGGTTTTTCATGGTACGGAGCATGGTAGGGTTATCGTCTATAATGAGGATCTTTTTCTTCTGCTCGGCCTCTGCCCCCTTTGCCATGGTCTTTTCCAGAGATGCCGCCAGCTCCTTAACGTTTAGAGGTCTTACAAAGCTTTCGGTTATCACATGCATGGGCATGCCCGCCTTTAAAGTATCTATCTCCTCGGTACTTCCGATGATATAAAAATAGTACTCCTTTTCAATGACCGTATCCTTTAAATAAACTATCGTGTCGGTAATCTCGGAAAGATTTCCGTCCACGTACAGTATCCATACAACAGGAGGATCTGTAAGTTCCCCTAAGGCTTTTACTGTGGGAGCGCACGCCTCCACTTTAAAATCCTCTCTCTTTAAACCGTTTACTATGGCATTGAACATAAAGCTCTTTTCTTCACCTATGAGTAAAACTTTCCTATCCATATCGAATCCCTATCCTTTTATTTCTTTTAAAATCTGATCCCTATCCAGATTCCTGACCAAAACCTTAAGCCTGTTATACAGCTCCTCCTGGGCAGGGTTCAGATGGTAATCCTTTAACTGTGCTATTATATCATCTGCGCCGTCATAGTCAAATGCTTCCACAAACATCCCTATACCGGATATGGCCTCGTCAAAGGCACCGTCCTCTATGGCAGGTCTCGTATCCTCCTCTACGGCAGCTGATCCGCCGGAGGTGCTCCAGTCTCCAGGCTTCGCCAGATCCGGGTCTATAAATGCCAGCCTCTCCTCATAGCTCTTGTATTCCTCTATCAGATCCGGAGTCTTTTCCAGGATATCATCTATGGCTCTCTGGTCACCGCTTTTAGCCCGATCCCCAAGCGCCTCCATTTCCTTTGCCATGTCAGAAAGATGTGTCGCACCTATAAGCCTGGCCGAGCTTTTCAGTCCATGAACCAGTACAGTGTAGTTGTTCCAGTCTGCCGCAATATTTGCTATCTCTATATTTAAACTGGTGCTGCCGATGCCTGCCAAAAAGTCCTGGGCCGCTGAAAGAAGGATGTCCTCCTTCATGCAGTTTTTAATGGCTTCCTTGTAGTCGATACCCTCAGTATTCTTAAGGATCTCCAGCCTGTCATCCGCATCTGAGCCTTCACTGCCCACTCCGGTTTTCTCAAAGTCCTTATCATCCGGCATGATCACCTTGTCCCTGGGAAGATAATGTATCAGCATCTCCTCCATCCGCTTTGAGTTAATAGGCTTTGACAGATAATCGGTAAAGCCCTCCTTTATATATATCTCCCGGGAACCGGAAATGGCATTTGCAGTAAGTGCAATCACCGGAGTCCTCCTGTTTTTATTGTCCTCATCCTGCTGCATGGCATGATAGGTCTCCACTCCGTCCATCCCCGGCATGCGATGATCCAAAAAGATCAGGTCATATTCCTTCTTTTTTGTCATATTTAGGCACTGGGATCCACCGTCCGCTGTATCTATCTGCATGGCGGTATTTTTCAAAAGTCCCTGTACCACGGTCAGATTTACAGGTGTATCATCCACCACTAAGATCCTTGCATCGGGTGCATGGAAACTCTCTTCATACTCCGGTACATTTTCAAGTGATCTCTCATATGTCTTTGTAAAGTCTCCGATGGGCTCCCAGCTTATAACCTTTTGGATCACCCTAAAGGCAAAAGTTGATCCCTCACCATATACACTGTGCACCTCAAGCTTCGAGTCCATCAGATCCAGAAGGCTCTTTACAATACTCATGCCAAGGCCCGTGCCCTCGATATTGCGGTTGCGTTCCTCATCTATCCTTGTAAATGCCGAGAAGAGATTCTTTTGGTCCTCCTCCTTCATACCGATGCCTGTATCTGATATTACGAAACGGAGCATAACATTTTCAGGGTTTGAGGCACATCTTTCGAAATCCAGCTTTAGTGTGATGGATCCCTGCTCCGTGTATTTTACCGCATTGGTCATGATATTCATGGCCACCTGCTTCAGACGTATCTCATCACCATAGAGCATATGTGGAGTGATCTCATCCACATCCACTATCAGCTCCACATCCTTTTCACCCAGTCTCTGACGGGCAGTGTTGATCAGGTCATTTAATACCGATGCCAGCTCGTACTGCACAGGCACCAGTTCCATCTTGCCCGCCTCCAGCTTTGAAAAGTCCAGAATATCATTTACAAGGGATAAAAGCGTGCGCCCGGAATTTTGTATATCCTGTGCATATCTTAATATGTCCTTATCCCTTGCCTCACGAAGTATCATCTCATCCATTCCCAGGACCGCATTTATGGGAGTCCTGATCTCATGGGACATATTGGATAAAAAGTTGGTCTTGTTCCTGGCTGCTGCCTGAGCCACCCTCAGATCCTCCTCCAGACGTTTTTCCCTTTTGATATCATCGATATGAGCCGTGATCTCTCTGGTGGTAGATACAAGGGTATGATGCAGCTGCTCGATCTCATCTCCGGTAGAGATCTCCATCCCCGCCACCTTGTCGGCGATCTGCTCACGATTGGTCGTGGTCTGGTCTGAAAACAGTCTCATGCCCACTGTCATCTGCTGGATAGGCAGGGCAATATTCTTTTGAGCCTTGAAATTGAAAAAGCATATGATGGGTATGACAATATCAAACAGATAGAGTATAAGCTTTGCGTCAAAGGTCATTCCCAGATCCCTGATGATATTGGGATCTACATAGTTGCCGGTCAGATCATGGCTGCCATACATAATCGGTGAAAGTCCCATGGTATCAAACACCGGTATGTAGACCCATGGAAACTCCACTCTTTCCGTACCCATATCCGGTATGAGCATATTGGCAAAAAGTGCCGCACCCACTGCCAGAAACAGGCCCTCTAAAACAAAATATCCGGTTATCCTGTTAGAAAGCCGCCACCTTGACGCAGGCATCCAAAAACAGTGCTCATCATCATCAATAAATCTGTACTCATGCTTAAACCCGGCCATGGGAAACAGCGCCACCAGTTTTTTCGGAGTGCATCTTAAAACCAAATACAGTACAGAATAGTCCAAAAAGATCATGGGAGCGATCAGGCCCACACAGTATGCTATTCCGGGCAGCTTGAACTCTGACAGGGACCTGTTGGATATCAGACCATACAAAAGGTAAAAAAGCGCGCCAAGGATCAGTGCTGACGGGATCATTGCTATAAGTGTCTTCTTATATGAAGCAAAACACTTCTTAAGATTATTGTGATTTGCCAAAAGGATACATACCAGATGGATGGTAAAAAGATACGCCGCCTGAGGCATGACAATAAGTGCCGCCATGTACATGAGGCCGTATGAGGCCATAGCCGGTATCAATCCATAGAGCACTGTCACCAGCATCACCGGCAGCCCATAAAATACCAGAAACATAATATCTGACATCTGTGACGGGAGCACCTGTTTGTCCACAGCCATAAAACCAAAGGAAATTCCGGCAGTCAGTATGATGTTAAAGATCATGCAGCACTGTATGGCTATGTCTGCACCGGTACGCTTTGCTCCTCTTTTTTTCCAATGAATAACCTGACCTTTTCGCATGTGATACCCCCCCTGTGTTCTCATGCAAATATTACCGTCCTTATCAAAGCAAGCAAAAACAAGTGAGCAGGATAAAAAACGTAAAAAATCCATTTATTAAACCTGTAGCCCCTGTTGCCATGATAGAAAACAAGAAGCGGAAGGGCTATAACAGCCGCTGCGATCTCAAATACGCTTGATGTCAGGGTAAGGATCAAAATAATGATCACCCCGGACAAGACCGGCTTTAGCTTAAACCTTTTTGCCATATGGGCTGCAACTATGGCGATCACCCCGGATGCACCGTAATCCGTTTTTAAAAAATGGGCCAGATAGCCGGCACCGCAAAGCACCGCCACATCCAAAACTATCTCCATTATCACCGAGGGCATCCTCTCATAAAAAAGGTTCATGACCCATATGGCGAAAAGTCCAAGTGTAAGTGTAAAGAAAACGTTCTGGTAATCCGGCACGAACAAATTCTGCCTGATATCGCTTTCGTTCGTATGGTAGTACCCAAAGGCCATATCAAAGGGTATCTCGGATACCATGCAAAATGCAAGCATCCTTAGAAGGTAGTTTGTCCGGCTTCTGGTATAATAAAAACCCTCTGCCATCAAGAAAATAAATATCGGAAAAGCCGTTCTCCCTATGGCACGGAGCACTGTATCCAAAACTCCTAAAGCAGTACTGTCCATAAGATAATCGCCGCTTACAAAGGACCACTCCAGTATTGCTGCACCTATGTGGTCGATAAGCATGGTTATGATGGCAACCCACTTTAACGCCGAGGATGTAACATCAAATCTGTATTTTTTTTCTGCGGTATTTTCCATATCATCTATGACTCTTCTCCGGAAAATGCCTCCGCTACCCTGCGTACCTCATCCTCGGAATCCAAAAATGCCTTTGCTACATTGGGATCAAAGTGGCTGCCGCTGCTCTCCCTTATTATGTCCATTGCCTTTTCAAAAGGCATGCCCTTTTTGTAGCTTCGGGTAGATACCAGTGCATCAAACACATCTGCCACCGCCATGATACGTGCGGAAAGAGGTATATCCTCGCCGGAGAGTCCCATGGGATAGCCTGCACCGTTCCACTTTTCATGATGGTACAAGGCGAGATTTCTGGCCTCATGGAGATAATCTGCATTGCCCTCTGACTCCGGCATTGTCTCCACCACCTGGTCGATGATCTGCGCACCTATGGTGGTGTGCTGCTTCATTATGGCAAACTCCTCATCGGTAAGCTTACCCGGCTTGTTTAGGATCACATCCGAAACACCGATCTTTCCTATGTCATGCAGAGGTGCCGACCTGAACACGTCATCCGTAAACTTGTCTGTCAGTTCGTCGGTATACACGCCCTCTGTCTTTAGCGCGTCCATGATGATACGGGTGTAGGCAGCCGTCTTTTTAACATGGTCTCCTGTGTTTTCATCCCTACTCTCAACCATATCTGCCAGCACCATGATAAGTGCCTCCTGCATCTGGGATATGGTTTTGTTCTTTTCCCGGATATCCTCCACAAAGCTTAGGTTGTCCTCCGTCATCCTAAGGAAGGACTGATAAAGGTTTTCCACCTCATCTCCGGTGTGAATGTCAAGCTTCCTGAAAAGCTCCACTAACTCTCCTAAGGACTGATCCGATTTTTTAGAAAAGTCCTTTGCCACATATGACATGGTATTGATGGGAATGATCATCTGATACTCTATAAGGTAGAGTCCTGCTGCCAGTATGAATACAAACAATCCCATAAACAATGAGATCTGCTGTGCCAAAAAGGCATGCATCTTGCCGCGGAGCTCATTCATGGAAATATCCACCGCACCGTAGGCTACAGTCTCACCATCACTGTTTTTGATAGGTTCATATACCGTAAGGAGCCAGCCGTATTTGTCATCGGTGATGATTGGCTCAATGGTCTCCCCTGCCAAAAGATCAGGCAGAAAATCGGCAAACCCCTCGTCAAACTCTATTACGGAACCGGGTTCAGCCCCCGGCAGTCCTGCGGTATCAAGGTCAAATACCACATGGCATCCATCCTCCCGGATCTGATACACATAAATATATTCAACGCCCGGAGAGCCGTTTCGGATATCGTAAAGTCTCTTTTGGACTATGGCATAACCGGTAGCAAACTTACCTTTTTCAAGATAAGTATCCACCGCATCGCCGTTTACTGCCTCGGCCACAAGACGCGCCGTACCTCTGCCCAGTTCCTTCTGCTGCTCCACCGTAGCGTCCCTGTACAAAATGTAGCTTATGGAAATAGCCATGGTGGCGATGAGCATTGCGGCAAGGGTAAGCGCCAGTGTTACCTTAAACTTAAGCGACGCCTTTCTGCTGTGCCTTTTTTTAAGCTCCTTTAGAGCCTCCCTGGTAAGGGGTGCCTGCTTCCATGTGTGTATCCTGAATAGTCTCTGCTTATCCTCAGGGATAAAATGAAGCACCAAAAGCACCACCGCAATACTGATGGCCTTGTCGGCTATGTCAATGATGTAGTCCGCTATAAGCTCGGAAGCAAAGGGAGAAAGTGTAAAGATCTGATGGATCACCGATACCAGTCCCGCCGTCCTGGCCTCCTGCGCAAAGCCATATAAAAACCAGGTCAGCACGGAGCCCACCACACCACCTATAAATGCATATATGAGGATGGAAGCTATGATGGTACTAAGCTTTTTAAACCATCCCCGGTCAACCGCCCAGGATGTAAAAACCGCCATCATGACATTAAGCATGCTGTATGAAAGCGCCGTGGGATCCGTCGTGAAACTGTTAATGGTTGGACTTATCAGGCCGATGATGATACCCGGCATGTAACCCCCGACAGATGCCGCAAAAATAGTGCCTATGCAGTCCAAATACAGTGGCAGTCCCAGCCCCGTGGCAACATAGGATCCGATAACATTTACAGAGGCTCCAATAGCTATCAGTGCTATGACAATCTCTATTTTTTCCTTAAGGCTTCTTCCTGCCTTTTCTCTTATGATCTGCATAAAGCCCCTCCCTGAGGCACTCTCTACACAATATCACTCTCATCTATGAGATATTTCGGTCTGTTTTTGGTCTCAAGATAGGTCTTGGCCAGATACTGTCCCAGGATCCCTATACCTAAAAGCTGAACTCCGGACACCAGCATGATGATACATACCATGGAAGGCCATCCACTGGTGGGATCCCCAAATATCAGCGTCCTGACAATGATAAATATAATGGCAAAGAATGCCAGAACACAAAAGGTAAGTCCTATAACCGAGGATATGATAAGGGGTACCGTTGAAAATGCCGTAATGCCCTCTAAGGCATAAAACACAAGCTGCCAAAAGGACCAACTGGTCTCTCCCGCAGCCCTCTGTACATTTTCATATTCCAGCCATTTCTTTTTATATCCGATCCAGCCTGTGATGCCCTTTGAAAACCGGTTGTACTCTCCCATGGACAGGATGGCTTTTACCACCTTTTTGTTCATCATCTGAAAGTCCCTGGCTCCGTCCACCACCTCGGTCTCGGATATTTTATTCATAAGCTTGTAAAAAAAGCGGGCAAAAAGGGACCTGATGGCGGGTTCGCCCTTCCGTGTCACACGCCGGCTCCCAACCAGATCAGCCTCGCCCGACTCCAGTACATCTATCATCTCGGGAAGCATCTCGGGAGGGTCCTGAAGGTCCGCATCCATGATCACTACATAGTCCCCGTCGGCATGGGAAAGTCCTGCATAGATGGCCGCCTCCTTGCCAAAGTTCCTGGAGAAGGAGATATAGTGGATGCTGTCATCTGCTGCCGCCAGCTCCTTTATGACACGAAGAGTCTGGTCGGTAGAGCCATCGTCAATGAAAAGGATGCCCGCATAGACTTTTGCATCCAGCGAGCTATCCTTTACTTTTCTTATTCTTTTATAAAACTCAGGCAGTACCTCTTCCTCATTCTTACAGGGTACTACTACGGTAAGCTTTTTTTTATCCATTACTATTCGATCTTAAAGTTGTTGACAAAGTCCCCAATAAGAGTCGCGGACTCTGCCACTGTCTGGGCACTCTGATCCACATCACGGCTCTCATCAGCCACCTGCTCGGCAGACTCAACCACCTGCTCCACGGTCTCGGTGACCTCGATGGTGCTGGCTGACTGCTCCTCGGAAATAGCTGCAACTGAGGATGCGATCTCATTAACATCATTCATCATACCGATCATCTCCTCAACAGTATGACCCGTGGTATCCAGATCCCTGAAGATAACAGCAAAGGTATCTCCTGCCACCGCTACAGCCTCAGAGCCCTGGGCGATCTCGTCCATATTGGTCTGGGACTTCTCGGAAAGGTTCCGGATCTGTCCGGTAATATTCTGGATGATACCGGAGATCTCGGTGGTAGCATTGGCACTTTCATTGGCCAGATTACCTATCTCATCTGCAACAACCGCGAAGCCGCGTCCCGCCTCACCGGCACGGGCTGCCTCTATGGAAGCATTCAGTGACAAAAGGTTGGTCTGGGATGAGATGGAATTGATCATCTCTACGATGGAGTTGATCTTCTGAGCAGACTCATCCACGCTCATTACCACGTCGTTCATCTCGGACATGGAGTCCGCCACGGTGGACATGCTGGCTTTGAGCTTTTCCATATCGTTCTGGCCCTGGTCAGCCTGCTTAAGAAGATTGGCCATGGTCTCGGAGGTCTCATTACCCTTGTTGGTCAGGTCTGACACAGCCTGTGCCAGGGTAGTCGCATTGTCGGCAAGCTCAGTTACGGAATCGGAGATACCTCCCATGGTATCCCTTATCTGGCCCATTGAGCTCGACTGCTCTGCTGCCTGACGGTTCAGGTCACCGGATGCAGTCTGTGAGGTCTCAGCCTCAGCTGAAAGTCTCTGGGTAACATTTTGCATATCTCCCAGGGTAGCTCTCATCTTTTCCACGTAATCGCTCATGCATTTATTCATGAGGCCGATCTCGTCATTGCCACCCTTTTTGATTTCAACTGTGAAGTCGCCCGCTGTGATATGCTCGATATTATCGGTAAGCTCAGACACGGGATCCGTAACATATTTTTTGGTAAGTGTCATCATTACGAAACCGATCAGGATGATCATAATGACCATAAGCACCCAGCAGATCATCTGGAAGCGGTTTAGAGCTCCTAAAACATCCGACTGTGCTACTGAGGATACCATGGTCCAGGGCGTACCGGGAACCATTGATACCGCAACAAAATATCCGGTCTTGCCATCCTTAAGCTCATATACTCCGGTCTTATCCGCATTGCCGATATATGGCTGGATGGCCTTTAAAAGGCCGTTGTCCAGATGCTCTGAGACAGTTGATCCGTTGAGCTCAGGCTGATAGAAAGACAAA
Organism: uncultured Lachnospiraceae bacterium; assembly: GCA_946611525.1. Taxonomy (GTDB): domain Bacteria; phylum Bacillota; class Clostridia; order Lachnospirales; family Lachnospiraceae; genus JAILEN01. Next base: position 12,425 of record CAMODS010000011.1, read on the forward strand.
ATATAATCATTATAGAAAAGCAGGGTAGTTCCACTGCCGAGAGGCTTAAGTGATGCAGTCTCATCCACGATACCCGATAAAAACATATCTATGGAAAGGACACCCTTCCTGCCATCTGTAAGGGTAGTCTCGCGGGATGCGGAAACCACCAGATCCCCCGTATTACTATCCACATAGGGATCTCCAAATACGAACTCCTCGCTTCCCACGGCCTGCTTATACCAGTCCTTTTCAGTGATGACATAATCATCATCATCGGGAACCCATCCCGAAGCGTCAACCCATGTGCCGTCCTCGAAGCCGCCATACAGGCCGCTGTATGTCATCTCGCTCCAGTCTGAGGAGATACCCAGATAATCCTGGATCTCTTTGGCGTCCGTGATGGGAAGCCTCTCCAGGGTCTCTATATCCTGATTGTAGCCTGAAAGCAGGTTGGTGACCTCAGCACCAATGGTTGCAGCGTTTTTATCGGAATCACTCTGCAAAGCCTTTTTGGTCATGTCACTGACTATGTTTTTGGCCTGGGATGATAAGAACACAATGACAAAGATGATGGATACTGCCACCATGGGACCCAGCACGCGCATAAGCTTGGCGCTGATGCTGACCTTTATCTTTTTGTTCTTTTGCTTTTTTTTCTTTTTCTCTTTAATCTCTTCCTTCATTACAACAGCTTCTTTTTCCATACGTTTATTCTCCTTTTAAAACTAGTATCTCTCCCCTGTTCGTAATGTTAACACTTTAACCGTCTTTTAGCAAGATTCCCTCACTTGTGCTATTTGTATATGATACTAAAAGGCGGCAAGCGTGGATCAAACCTCGAAGATCATATCTCCATAGGAAGGCATGGGCCACATCTCCTTGTCCACCAGCATCTCCAGCGCATCCACAGGCACGCGGAGATCATTCATGGCGGGGATCACGCTGTCACGGTAGAACATGGCGCGTTTTACGATATCACCATGGATCGAAGCACCTTCCTTTTGAAGCTCCTCAAGTTTGTTAAGTCCGTCCTTTGTCTCACGCAAAAGTGCGGAAACCTGAGTCAGCATATCAGCCTGGGTGGTCACATCTGCAGCAGGAACCGCAGTGCGGACACGGTTGACTGAATCAGCCAGACGGGTAGCATAGTGTATCGTGGACGGAATGATCTGCTTTCTGATGATGTCGATCATGGTCTTGGCTTCGATATTGCTCTTTTTCGCATAGATCTCGTACTCGATCTCAGCCCTTGCCATAAGCTCGGACTCCGTAAAGACTCCAAATTTCTCAAAAAGCGCAACCGACTGCACCGAAGTCAGGGCAGGGATGGCATCCAGCATATTTGTGATGTTGGTAAGCCCACGGCGTTTGGCCTCCTTTACCCATTCGTCGGAATATCCGTCTCCGTTGAAAACTATACGCTGATGGTCAGCTGCCAGCTCCTTTATCAGATCATGGAGCTCCAGCTCAAAATCCTCGGCCTTTTCCAGACGGTCGCAGGCGTCGCAAAAGGCCTCGGCCACAATGGTATTTAACACTATGTTGGGCTCTCCCACTGAATCCTCGGAGCCAACCATACGAAACTCGAATTTATTACCGGTAAAAGCAAAAGGCGAAGTGCGGTTACGGTCGGTGGCATCCTTTAAAAAGTCAGGCAGGGTCTGCACTCCGGTAGCCAGGTGTTCTCCCTTTATACTGTGGGTGGCAGTACCGGTGCGCACCAGCTGGTTTAAAACATCCTGAAGCTGCTCGCCCAAATATACGGATATAATGGAGGGCGGTGCCTCATCTCCGCCCAGACGCTGATCGTTACCAAAGTCTGCAGCAGACTCACGTAAAAGATCCGCATGTTCATCAACAGCCTTTATCACACATAAAAGTACCAGGATAAACTGGATATTGTCATGAGGCTTCTTGCCGGGCTCTAAAAGGTTGATGCCGTCATCCGTCACCAGCGACCAGTTGTTATGCTTGCCGGATCCGTTTACACCTGCAAAAGGCTTTTCATGTAAAAGACACTGGAGGCCATGCCTGTAAGCCACCTTTTTAAGTGTCTCCATAATAAGCTGGTTGTGATCCACTGCTACATTTGCCTCGGCGTAGATGGGTGCCAGCTCATGCTGTCCGGGTGCCACCTCGTTGTGCTGGGTCTTGGCTGAAACTCCCAGCTTCCAAAGCTCAGTGTTCACATCACGCATATAGGCACCTATCCTCTCACGGATGGCGCCGAAATAGTGATCGTCCATCTCCTGTCCCTTGGGAGGCATGGCTCCGATGAGGGTGCGTCCCGTATATACCAGATCCTTTCTTTCGAGGAATTTTTTTC
>CAMODS010000012.1 GCA_946611525.1 uncultured Lachnospiraceae bacterium
TAAAGATATAATTAGAGGCGGTCGGATTGGCCGTCTCTTTTTATATGGAGGTAAGCTGTATGGACCTGGAAGCCGTAAGAGAAAAGATGGCGTTGCGGATAGGCGAGCAAAAGGCAAATCATATCGTGACCATGATCATGCCAATGATCATTTCCGATTTTTATAAGCTGCTCACAAAGGCAAAGCCCAACAATCCTGTAAAAGAGGAGTATCGTATAGAGGATAACACCATTACGATCGAGGTCTACGGATATGGCGTAAAGCCCGGCGAGTCTCCGCAGATCGCGCGTGTATGCATGGACAGGCTGGAACTTTGGAAGAATGAGAACTTGAACAGAGAATGAAAAAATCGTCCTATGGACGATCTTTTCATAAAGTATAAGGATGGAACCGAGGAGGCTCGAACTCCTGACCTCTCGCGTGTGAGGCGAGCGCTCATCCCGGCTGAGCTACGGTTCCTCGTGTTTTCACACAAGCATTATTGTAGTAGTTTTAGAGGTAAAAAGCAAGGTTATTTTATGGCAAAATTATATTTCAGATACGGGGCCATGGGATCTTCAAAGACCGCCAATGCCCTGATGGTTCATTACAATTATATAGAAAGGGGCTTAAAAGCGCTTTTATTAAAGCCAAAGCTCGAAAACAGGGATGGGGAGAGTATCATAAAGTCCAGGATAGGCCTTGAGCACGAATGCAGATTTGTGGAGGACTTTATAGAGGATATAGGTACCAAATGGAGCAGGGCCAGGGAGTTTGACGCCATTGTGGTGGATGAAGCCCAGTTTTTGACTGAGGAGCAGGTGGACTGGTTTTCCGAGGTTGTGGACCTTGCAGGCATTCCTGTTATATGCTACGGTCTGAGGACGGACTTTATGAGTAAGGTCTTTCCGGGGTCCAAGAGGCTTTTGGAGATCGCCGACAAGATCGAAGAGGTCAAGACCGTGTGCTGGTGTGGCAGAAAGGCTACCAACAATGCCAGGATCTCCGGAGGCAAGATAGTCCGTTCAGGAGACCAGGTATTTATGGGAGGAAATGAAAGCTACACTGCACTTTGCAGGATGCATTTTAAGCTTGGCTTTTTATCCTACGAGGATGAAAAAAAAGCAGAATGGGATTAAATACGGGACATGCCCTTATATTGGGGTATGTCTTTTTTTAAATACTAAATAATGTGGTTTTCTACTTGTTATTATATTGGAATTATTATATAATATCCGACGGAAACATAGTATATGATTTCTGATGGTATGGGTGTAGATGGGGCATACCGGATGAGATCGCAGTATCCCGTTGAGTAGGAGGGGAGACATGAAAAAAAGAATCATTTCACTAGTGCTTGCTGCGACGATGATGTTCTCACTAGCAGCATGCGGTGGCGGTGGCAACACCGGCAATACTGGTTCTGGAGAGAGTGGAAGCTCAGGCTCTACCACTGATGTCGCTTTCGTTACCGACGTTGGTAACATTGACGACCATTCCTTCAACCAGTACTCGTGGGCAGGAGTTCAGCAGTTTGCCAGTGACAATGGTCTCACAGCTAACTATTATCAGCCTTCAGAGGACTCTGATGCAGCCCGACTTGAACAGATGGACAATGCTATTAATGATGGCGCCAAGGTTGTTGTTATGGCAGGTTACCTCTTTGCAGGTTCTCTTGCCGAGGCACAGGACAAGTATCCTGATGTTTCATTCATAGCTCTTGACGTATCTACCGGAGATCTTGAGAATCCCGGAAGCAACACTGCATTGATCACATATCAGGAAGAGCAGGCAGGTTACCTCGCAGGTTATGCGGCAGTTACAGACGGCTACAAGGAGCTTGGCTTCCTCGGTGGCATGGATGTTCCTGCAGTTGTTCGCTATGGTTACGGTTTCGTTCAGGGCGCTGAGCAGGCAGCCAAGGACAATGGCATTTCAGGTGTCAATGTCAAGTATTGGTACTGCGGCGGTTTTGCTCCCACAGACGATATCAAGGCCAAGATGGACAGCTGGTATTCCGAGGGCACAGAAGTCGTATTCGCTTGCGGCGGCGGTATCTATCTTTCAGCTATCGCAGCAGCAGAAGCCAACAACGGCAAGGTCATTGGTGTTGACGTTGACCAGAGCGCAGATTCCGATCTGATCATCACATCCGCCATGAAGGCCCTTTCCAATTCCGTTATTCTTGCTCTTACAGATTGCAAGGACAATGGTTGGAAGTTCTCTGACGCCTATGCCGGCAAGGAGACAAAGCTGGGTGCGGCTGATGACTGTGTAGGTCTTCCTATGGAGACTTCAAAGTTTTCCACATTCTCACAGGATCAGTATGACAGCCTGTTTACATCCCTTAAGGATGGCAGCCTGGTAGTAGATAATGCTATCGACGCTGATATAGCAGGTTCTGTTTCTACCATTTCTGTTGACGTTCAGCAGTAATGTTCATTATGAGGTGTTTGCATATTGCAGACACCTCTATTTTTTTGTAATCTTTTTTTAACGGAGGGAGTAGTATTGGCAGATGATTATGTGATCGAGATGCTCCATATCACAAAGGAGTTTCCCGGGATCAAAGCAAACGATGACATTACCCTTCAGCTTCGGCGGGGAGAGATCCACGCCCTGTTGGGAGAAAACGGTGCGGGAAAAAGTACCCTGATGTCGGTGCTTTTCGGCTTGTATCAGGCAGAGCAGGGTGAGATAAAAAAGAACGGCCAGACCGTAAAGATCAACGATCCCAATGATGCCAACAGACTGGGTATCGGTATGGTGCACCAGCACTTTAAGCTTGTGGAGTGCTTCACGGTTTTGGACAATATCATTCTGGGTGTAGAGGATACCAAAAACGGCTTCCTCCAGTATGATGAGGCCCGCAAAAAGGTGATGGCGCTGTCGGAAAAGTACGGACTGAAGGTGGATCCTGATGCCCTTGTATCCGATATTTCCGTGGGTATGCAGCAAAGGGTTGAGATCCTAAAGATGCTCTATCGGGATAACGAGATCCTTATTTTTGACGAGCCTACAGCTGTGCTTACTCCCCAGGAGATCGATGAGCTGATGGAGATAATGCGCGGCTTTAAAAAAGAGGGCAAGAGCATCCTTTTCATTACCCACAAGCTTTCCGAGATCATGGCTGTGGCGGACAGATGCACAGTTCTTAGAAAGGGCTGCTACGAGGGTACTGTGGATGTGGCCTCCACCACAAAGGAGGAACTGTCAAAGCTTATGGTCGGCCGTGACGTGGAGTTTACCGTTAAAAAGAGGGCGGTTCAGACAGGCGAGACTATCCTTTCGGTACGCGATATGGTGGTGGGCAGCCGTGTCCATGAAAACAATGCTGTCCGTGGCGTCAGCTTTGATGTCAAGGGTGGCGAGATAGTATGTATCGCCGGCATCGAGGGCAACGGACAGACCGAGCTGGTTTACGGTATCACCGGACTTGAGCCGGTAAAGGAAGGGTCTATTACTCTCAGGGGTATGGATATCACTCATGCATCGGTGCGTCAGAGAAACATCTCCGGTATGAGTCATATCCCTGAGGACAGGCACAAGCACGGATTGATTTTGGATTATACCTTGGAGCAGAATCTGGTGCTTCAGAGATATTTTGAGCAGCAGTTCCAGGAGCACGGAGTTATAAATTCAGGTGAGGTCAGAAAGTATGCCAACAGCCTGATAAACAGCTTTGACGTCAGATCAGGCCAGGGACCTGTTACGGTAACCAGATCCATGTCAGGCGGCAATCAGCAAAAGGCTATTATTGCCCGCGAGATAGACAGGCAGCCCCAGCTTTTGGTGGCGGTTCAGCCCACCAGAGGTCTGGATGTGGGTGCCATCGAGTACATCCACAAAAGACTTGTTGAGGAAAGAGATGCGGGCAGGGCAGTACTTTTGGTATCACTGGAGCTGGAAGAGGTTATGTCCCTTTCGGATCGTATTTTGGTAATGTATGAAGGAGAATTGGTGGGACAGTTTGACAATACCGTATCTACAGAGGAACTGGGACTTTATATGGCAGGCGCAAAGAGGATGGAGGTGAAGGCATGAAAAAGGACAATCAGATGCTTGTAGGCATCATTTCATCCGTTATCTCCATAGCTGTAGGATTGATATTCGGTTTCATTTTACTTTTGATCTTAAATCCTGCCAAGGCAGGGCTGGGTATGAGTACCATGCTTAGTACAGCATTTTCCAACATGGATCAGTTCGGCAAAATGCTCTACCAGGCAGCACCTCTTATGATGTGCGGACTGTCGGTTGGCTTTGCCTTCAAGACCGGGCTTTTCAATATCGGAGCTTCAGGCCAGTATACCATAGGTGCGTTTTTTGCGCTGGTGGGCGCCATAGGATTAAAGCTTCCCTGGTGGGCCTGCCTTATCTTATCCTGCGTGGGCGGAGCTATCTGGGGGATATTCCCCGGACTGTTTAAAGCCCTATTCAATGTTAATGAGGTTATTACCTCCATTATGTTTAACTGGATAGGAATGTTTTTGGTAAACCTGCTTTTGGCCAACATGCCCTTTATGCTGTCGGCATATTACGGAGTGGGCACCACTGACCGCACGGCGGCACTTTCCGATGCCAATCCATCGGCTATCATCCCCAGGGGAGGGCTGGATAGGATCTTTGGTAATTCCAGCTGGATAAATATCAGCATATTTATTGCGGTTGCGGTGGCAATCATCATGTGGTTTGTACTCTTTAAGACCATATTCGGCTATGAGCTTATGGCCTGTGGCTTCAATAAGGAAGCATCACGTTATGCCGGCATCAATGCAAACCGCAATATTGTGCTTTCCATGATAATCGCGGGAGCTCTTTCCGGACTTGGCGGTGGCATCTACTACCTGGCAGGTACCATTCAGTATGTTTTGGAAAAGTCCATTTTAGGCATGGGCTTTGATGGAATTCCCGTGGCGCTTTTGGCAAACTCACATCCCGTGGGCACCATTTTCTCGGCGCTTTTCATCAGTTATATAAAGGTGGGCGGCTCAGCCATGCAGCCTAACTTCTCATCCGAGACCATAAACATCATTATCTCGGTTATCATTTACCTGGCTGCATTTGCACTTTTAACTAAGCTTATCATTGCAAAGTTCCTGCAGTCCGCGGGCGCAAAAAATGAGAAAAAGGAGGTGAAGGCATGAGTGTATTAGCAAACATCATTTCACTAACAGTCATCTTTGCCGTGCCTTTGCTTTTGGTTGCTTTGGGCGGTATGTATTCCGAGCATTCCGGTGTTATAAACCTGGCTTTGGAAGGTATCATGGTAATAGGTGCATTATGCGGATGCTTTTTACTCAGATCCTTTGATATTTCAGGCTTCGGACCTTCGCATCCACAGCTTGCCATGCTTTTGGCCATAGTAGTAGCCGCAGTTTCCGGCATGGTCTTTTCACTGCTTTTGGCCTTCGCAGCTATCAATCTTAAGGCTGACCAGACCATCGGTGGTACGGCGCTTAACATCTTTGCACCTGCTTTTGCAATAGTTATCACCTGGGCAGTACAGGGCCAGGGACAGACCACCATCCAGATCCCTACCTGGATCAGGATCACCCAGGAGACCTTTGGCATGGAAAAGACAGATGGCTTTTTTGCCACCATGTTCTTTAAGTATCAGTATCTGACCACACCCATAGCGGTGGTACTTTTTATCGCTGCATGGCTTCTCATGTACAAGACTCGTTTCGGTCTGAGACTTCGCGCCTGTGGTGAGCATCCCCAGGCTGCGGACTCGGTGGGTATCAATGTATATCGCATGAGATATGCGGGAGTTGTCATTTCGGGATTTTTGGCCGGTATCGGCGGACTTGCCTATGTCATTGCCGTGGGGTCAGGCTTTTCATCCAGTGTTGGCGGATATGGATTTTTGGCTCTGGCAGTTATGATCTTCGGTAACTGGAAACCTTTCAATATTTTAGGATCGGCCTTCATCTTTGCGCTGTTTAAGGTGATAGCGGCCTACAATTCATCCATACCTTTCTTACCGAAGTTTGAGGGGCTAAAGGACCAGTCCTCACTGTATCAGATGCTTCCGTACATCGTTACCATGATAGTGCTGGTATTTACCTCAAAGAATTCAAAGGCACCCAAGGCCGAGGGTATTCCCTACGACAAGGGTAGCAGATAAAAGAAGACAGGATATAAAAAAGCCCCGGTTTCGATCGGGGCTTTTTTTACATTTTTGTGAAGTTGTACTGGGATATATTGGTGGATGGGATGACCCTGCCGTCATTGGTAATGAATATCGCCTCAATGGAAGGAGTGGCTTTTACATAGTTTAGGGCTTTTTCAAGTCCCATGGTAAAAAGCATGGTTGAAAAGGCATCCCCGTCCACCGCATCATCGCATATCACGGTGACGGAGTAGAGATCATTTTCTATGGGATATCCGGTATTCGGATCCAAAATGTGATGGTAGATTTTTCCGTCCTTTTCAAAATATCGCTGATATACACCCGAGGTCACCACACATTTATCACTGACCTGTACTGTGCACGCTGCGGTGCCGTCCTCGGCGAAGGGCTTTTGTATTCCCACCGTAAACATCTCGCCATCCGGCTTTTTTCCCATGATATATACATTCCCTCCCAGACTGATGCTGGCGGAGGTGACACCCTCGGATATGAGATAGTCACGAATGCGGTCGGAGATATATCCTTTGGCTATGGCACCCAGATCCAGGTTGGTGTGGAAGTGTGAGCTTTTTCCTGCCTTGTTCTCAAGACCTATGGTGTTTTCATATATCCTTATCTGAGAATAATCTACTGTTTTAAGTGCATCGCCGATTTCTTTGGGATCGGGAAGTTTTGGATATTCCGAATGAAAATCCCAGAGATTTGATACCGATCCTATGGTGGCATCAAAGTTTCCGTTTGAAAGCCTGCTGTAAAGGACTGCTTTTTGTATCAGCTCGACTGTTTCATTGTGGACGGCTATTGGTTTGGGAACGGAATCATTTATGAAAGTGACATCCGAATTGATCTGGTGGTTTGAAAACATATCATTGTATTTTTTAACCAGCTCCATGCATTGATCGAGCTGATCTTCGGTGCCGTCATAGAGTCTGATGGTAACCACGGTGTCCAAAAGGAAATCTGTTTTTTCCACATATGAAGAAGTGCTGTCTTTGTAAGCGCAGCCGGACAGCATCAGAAAACTGATAATGATGAGCATGGCAGACAAGGTCTTTTTCATGGCACAAGTCCTCTTAAACATTTGGTTGTTATTTCAATGATTAATCATTATAATAAAAAAAGTGTGTAACGTCAAAAACTATTGTGGCAGGCGCCATAAGTGAGAGGTTTTATGAGAGATTTTTTAGATAAAAAAAGAGTGATCATAAAGGTAGGGTCATCCACCCTGGTACACAAGGCTACGGGAAGGCTTGATTATATAAAACTGGAGAGACTGGTAAGAGAGATCTGTGATATTAAAAACCGGGGCATGGATGTATGCCTGGTTTCATCCGGGGCCATAGCAGTGGGGCGGCAGACCCTTGGGATCGACAAGCCCCGTTCCATTGCAAAAAAGCAGGCGTTGGCTTCAGTGGGGCAGGCCAGGCTCATGGCTGCATACCAGCAGTATTTTAGTGAGTATGGTCAGGCCAGCGGACAGGTTCTGATGACAAAGTATTCCATGCTGGATAATGTGGCCAGGAAAAATGCCGAAAACACCTTTGAACAGCTTTTTAAATATGATGTGATCCCGGTGGTAAACGCAAATGATACGGTTACCACCTATGAGATCCGTTTCGGTGACAATGACACCCTGTCGGCGCTTGTGACTTCACTTACCCACGGGGACCTTTTGATCCTTTTATCAGATATAGACGGGCTCTATACCGGAGATCCGAAAAGTGATAAAAAGGCAAAGCTGATAGAAGAGGTGGATGTGATAGATGACAGCATTTTGTCCATGGCATCAGATAATCCCGGAAGTGACGTGGGTACCGGCGGTATGTCTACAAAAATCTCTGCTGCCAGGATCGCTACGGCCTCCGGTGCGGATATGGTTATAGCAAATGGCGCTGATATTTCCATTCTCCACCGTATTATCGAGGGGAATTTCACCGGTACCATTTTCAATGCTCATTACGACGAGGACTTTTACATCCCTGATGCACTGTCCGAGACGGCAGGGTACTAATACAGATCGGTTTTCGTGTTATGTCTGATATAAAAAAGGAAATAAAAACAGGAATGATTGACTCGCTGCCCATTGCAGCGGGCTATCTGGGTGTGAGTTTCACCTTTGGGATACTTGCAGTGTCCTATGGTATTGACGCGGGTACAGCTACTCTGATATCACTATTGAATCTGACTTCGGCAGGACAGTTTGCCGGGATCACTGCGATAGCAGGAGGAGCGGGCTATTTGGAGCTGTTTCTGACACAGCTTATCATCAATCTCCGATACTCCCTTATGAGTCTTTCACTTTCTCAAAAATTGTCCAAAGACTTCGATACCAAAAAGCGTCTGATAGCTTCCTTTGTGATCACTGATGAGATCTTTGCGGTAGCCTCATCCAAAGAGGAGCCGGTGCGGTTTCCTTATATGGTGGGGCTGGGTGTGCCGCCCATCATAGGATGGACTCTGGGAACCTTTTTGGGAGCGGTTGCGGGATCAAATCTGCCTGCATCCATAGGAAGTGCCTTAAGTGTGGCGCTTTATGCCATGTTTGTGGCCATAGTGCTGCCGCCTGCAAGAGAGCACAGGCCGGTAGCCCTGGTGGCGGTGATAGCACTTGTTATAAGCTGCCTTTTATATTACATTCCGGCATTTGATAATATCGGAAGCGGGTTTTCGGTGATCATAACCACAATTATCGCCGCGGGACTTGGAGCGGTATTTTTCCCCGTGGAGGAGTAGAATGAATATTTACACAGCAATTATTCTAATGGCAGTGACCACATATCTGATTCGTATGCTGCCTTTTACTCTGTTTCAGAGAGAGATCAAAAACAAGACGGTAAAGAGCTTTTTATTTTATGTGCCCTTTGCCTGCCTGACGGCCATGACCATTCCGTCCATACTGTATGCCACCCAGTCCATGATCAGTGCCGCAGCAGGTCTTGTGGTGGCCCTCATTTTGGGATGGAATAAAAAAAGCCTCCCGGTGGTGGCAGTGGCTGCCTGCGTTACAGTCTTTATTTTCGAGAGGATACTGCTGTAAGAATACAGCCTGCTGTTACTTTTAGTCGCGGCTTTTGCGGACTGTCGCCTATTGATAAACCGGTATTTTTGAGGTATAATCGCAGTCGTTATGGATATGCTTTCTGAGATAAAAAGAATAGTTGATGACAGGGCGGACGAGGCTCTTGATATTTTGATGTATTATCCCCTGAGGGATGAGGTGGATCTCCGTCCCCTTTTTTATGACCTTCGGGATGAGGGCCATCATCTGTATTTCCCCGTGACTGAGGATGAGGATATGGAGTTTTATGAGGTGAAAAGCTTAGATGACTTTGTCCCCGGAGCCCTGGGGATATCGGAGCCTGACCGCATGGGACACCGGTACAGTTATGAAAAAAGGAAGACAATCTGCCTGACTCCCGGCACCAGATTCTCACAAAAGCATCAGAGAAAAGGCCGTGGCAAGGGCTACTACGACAGGTTTTTTGCTGATAAGGAAGATATATTCAAGATAGGAGTTACCACCGAGTCCCGGGTTATCCCTGAGATGGAGAGCAATCCCTGGGATGTTGACATGGATGTGGTGGTTACAGAGGACAGGATAATATGATTGGGCTATGAAGCAAAGAAGCACAGACGAGAATCTGTTCTGAGATAAGAAAGACCATAGGCTATGAAGAACAGGAGGAGCTTATTAAATGAATATTAGTCAGGAACTTATTGTAAACGTGGACATTAACCTTGCGTCTTTGATACTTATGCTGGGTGTTCTCATTATGGCTTTGCGCACCCTTAATTTCAAGGATATGAGAGGTCTTGTCTATATCAACATGGTAATACTGATCATCATTTACAACGTTGCCTGTATGGGGCAGTATTATGTTTATGACACACGTGGGTCTATGACACTTATATTGCTTCTTAATCTGATCATTGAGGTGTCGCTCAATCTCGTTGTTTATTTTTTCCTTATATTTGTCATGTACGAGATATTTAAAAGCAGGGATTATGTAAAACGAAAGCTTTTTAAATATACCATTCCCGTTGTTTTGCTCATCATAGCCAATATCATAAGCTTCTTTAATGGTTTCCTCTGGACCTATGATGAGAATTATATGTATGTGCAAAAAGTTGCTTATTATCCGTACATGCTGATAGAGTACGCTTATATCGTATATGCCATCATACAGTATTTCCGGTTCAAGTCGCAGGAAAAAAGCTCGGCACGTTTTAATATCTGGCTTTATCTGATCCCTATGGTGATCGGTACCATAGCAGAGATGCTGACGGGATACGTAGCTTTTACCCTTGGCTCGGCCATAGCATTTACAGCTCTTTATCTGGTCATGGCAAGGGAGATGGGCTACAGAGACTATGAGAGTGGCTTTTATAATCCCATATTCCTTTCTCATCTTTACAGTCTGGTGGACAACGGGACATACGACCTGTCCAGTATCATCACCTGTGAGCTGGCTGATGAGAGCCAGCTGGAGAAATTCTGCGAAGCCCTTCGATCGGTGCTTCCTGATGGTACGGATACCATCCGGACCGATGCCAACAAGTTTATCACCGTATCAGAGTCGGCAGACCGCGGATATGTGTTTATGCTGACTGAGGACATAGCCATGGTAGCTGAGGAGGCCGGGATAGAAGTGGAGGTTGACAGCCTCATCAAGGGCAAAAAGGAGATCGCTGCAGACTTTTTCATTGATAACATCAGGTTAAGGAGGAATTGATCATGTCGTTTTTTGTAGAGAGAGATTTCGCCACTATTTTTTTGGATGGCGCCACTATACTTTTACTGATCATTCTCATGGTCATGTCATCTGAGGAAAGAAAAAGAGGCCGCGATGATGACAAGAACTTTTTTTGGCTCCTTATAGTGAACTGCATCATGGCAGTTGGTGATACCGTAGCTTATGTCAACGAATACAAGACGCCTTATGCATTGCACACCACATTTAGTACCATTGGTATGACGATATTCTATTTCAGCTTCATCCTTTTTGTGATGATATGGATGGATTATTGCAGGATCAGATTTAAGGAAAGAGGAGTCTCATCCGGAAGGTCCTTCAGACCCGAGTATATACCGGGAGTAGTAATGCTTGCCATGGTGCTTATCAATGTATTTACGGGCTGGATATTTGCCTATGACAAAGTGACGGGTGACTACAACAGAGGGTTTATGTTCATAGTTGTATATATCGTTTTTGCATATTATGTTATTGGTGGCTTTGTACATGTTGGCAAATACAGAAGCAGGAAATCCAATGTGCGTCTGATCCCTATGTCTGTGTATATCCTTCCGATAATCTTTGGCTTTGTATTTACTTTTGCAGTATCGGGATCTGCGTCCTTTGCATCCATTGGACTTGCCACATCGATCACCTTTACATACATTGGGACCATAAACGAGTCGTTGAATATCAGTTATAAAAAAGCAGTTAAATAAGGTGGCTGTGTTATTTGATGGATCCCGATGTGATGGAATGAAAGTATATGTGTAGAAATGAGGTGCATTGCCGCCTCTTTTCTGCTACAATGAAGTAGTTATGGATAAGACTGCAAGAATATTGGACTCCGGGGAGCAGCTTCGCTTTATAGGGCTGGCTCGGGAGCTTTTGGATAAAAAGATAAAAGAAATAGGGAGACAGCTTACCTTTCACGTTACCACCTTTGGCTGCCAGATGAATGCCAGAGACTCTGAGAAGCTCATTGGCATCCTAAAGGACGTGGGATACGTCTGGGAGGAGTCAGAGGATGCGGATCTGGTGATCTACAACACCTGCACGGTCAGGGACAATGCCAACCAAAAGGTATATGGCAAGCTGGGGTATCTTCATGGTTTCAAAAAAAAGAATCCACTGATGAAGATAGGCATGTGCGGCTGCATGATGCAGGAACCTTCGGTAGTTGAGAAGATTCAAAAGTCATATCCTTTTGTGGATATGATCTTTGGTACTCATAATATCTATCAGCTTGGAGAACTAATATATCTTATGCTGGGAGGAGAAGATGAGGGACATGGTGTCACCGTTACCAAGCGCGGACAGGTGATAAGCGTTTGGGACGAGGCTTCAGGCATCATGGAGGATCTCCCCACTGAGAGGAAGTATCCCTTTAAGTCCGGCGTCAATATCATGTACGGCTGTGACAATTTCTGCAGCTACTGTATAGTTCCCTATGTACGGGGACGGGAGAGGAGTCGCGATCCCAAAGAGATCATACGTGAGATTGAGAGACTTTGCGCCGATGGTGTGTCAGAGATCATGCTCTTGGGACAAAATGTCAACTCCTATGGACATGGCGCCGATTTTGATATGAGCTTTCCCGAACTTTTGCGTGAGGTATGCAGAGTGGAGGGGATAGAGAGGGTGAGGTTTATGACCTCCCATCCCAAGGATCTGTCAGATGAGCTTATATCGGTTATGGCTGATGAGCCAAAGGTATGCAGACATCTGCATCTGCCACTCCAGTCCGGGAGCAGCAGACTTTTGGCAGAGATGAACAGGCATTACGATAAGGATAAGTATCTTGATCTGGTGGATCGGATCAAGGATGCCATTCCGGATATAGCCCTTACTACCGATATCATCGTGGGCTATCCTACTGAGACCGAGGAGGACTTTTTGGAGACCATGGATGTGGTATCAAAGGTGAGGTATTCCGCGGCCTTTACATTTATTTATTCACAGCGTACCGGGACACCGGCAGCGAAGCTTCCCATGGTACCGGAGGCAGTGGTCCATGATCGCTTTGACAGGTTACTAAAGCTGGTACAGGATATCGGGGCAGAGGAAAACGGTAAGCTGGTTGGCAGCAAACAGGTGGTTTTGGTGGAACAGCTCAATGAAAAGGAGCCCGGACTTGTCACCGGAAGACTTTCCAACAACCTTACAGTCCACCTCCCCGGGGATGCATCCATGATAGGACAATACGTTCCCGTTACTATTACAGAAAGTGGAGGCTTTTATCTTAAGGGAGAGTGATTCAGGCATTCATAGTGTGGCTGTCATTCTGAGCGAAGCGAAGAATCCCACAAAACATTCATAGACTTTTGGAGAGAAATGTACGCATATATTTCAGGAACTATAGATTATGTTACCGATAATGCCGTGGTGGTTGACAATCATGGGATAGGATACGAAATCATGATGTCATCATCGGATCTGGGAGTCCTGCATCATGGTGATGAGGCAAAGATCTACACCCACTATCAGGTTAGCGAGAACAATATTGGGCTGTATGGTTTTTTAAACCGTGACACCAAGAGGGTATTTAATCTCTTACTTTCCGTAAACGGTGTGGGTCCTAAGGGAGCGCTTGCAGTGCTTTCCGTACTATCCGTGGAGGATCTGACCTACGCGGTGCTTGGTGACAATGAAAAAGCTATTACTGCAGCACCGGGCATAGGCCCAAAGGCTGCGAAAAAGATAATATTAGAACTCAAGGACAAGCTGGATCTAAACGATGCGGTATCCGAGACCTTGGATCGTGGCTCTGCGGCATCTTCAGTCAACAGCAGCATTAAAAATAACGTTCTCATGGGACTTACGGCTTTGGGCTTTTCATCATCGGATGCCCTAAGAGCCCTCAATTCCATTGAGATCACTGAGGATACTACGGAAGAGGAGCTGTTAAAAGCCGCACTCAAAAGTATTAATGTATAGCAAGTATGCGAGCGATGGATTATTAAGAGATTCTTCGTCACTGCGTTCCTCAGAATGACACAGGATACTGTCATCAAAACGAAGGAACCGCGCCCACTGTCATCCTGAGCGAAGCGAAGGATCTTTGCCCCGCTGTCATCCTGAGCGAAGCGAAGGATCTACATAGGAATACATAATGGAACGTAGAGTAATAACAACAGAAGTCTCCAAGGAGGAGAAGGAAGCAGAAAACACCCTCCGCCCCAAAAGACTCCGTGATTATATAGGACAGGAGCAGATAAAGGAATCTCTTCAGGTGTATATG
>CAMODS010000013.1 GCA_946611525.1 uncultured Lachnospiraceae bacterium
GAAATCGTCCATGAGCATGGCCAGACGGATCCTTTCCTGGGCATTTATGGTAACTGCCGGTGTATATCCGTCGGGAATGTAATCTTCATCAAAAAGATGGTAGCCAGGTAACCCAAAAACATCAACGAGCAATGCCCTGTGTTCTTTGTTGGGTTCCTGGCTACCATTTTCAAATCGGCTTATTGAATAGTGGGAAATCCCCGCGAGACTGGCCAGCGCCGTTTGTGTTAGACCATACTCGAGTCTTAGCTTTTTAAGACTGGAAGGAAAGCTGCTTTGCTTTACGGTCTTCATGGCCTTGGCCTATCCTAAAACTCAGGCTCGATCAATCCGTATGTATTTCCTCTTCTCTTGTAAACTACGTTAACTTCATCTGTTTCAGCGTTGCGGAACATAAAGAAGTTGTGCCCCAAAAGCTCCATCTGTACGCATGCATCCTCGGGATACATGGGCTTCACGCCAAAACGTTTTGTTCTAATGATGGATACTTCATCGTCCTCATCGGATGCGCTGCCGATGTATTCTTCGGTAAAGAACTCTCCGGGCTCCTGTTGCTTTGTGATAAGCTTGTTGCGGTACTTTTTCATCTGATTGGCAATGACCTCTTCCACCAGGTCGATGGAAACGTACATATCATTGCTTACCTGCTCGGAGCGGATGATGTTGCCCTTTACGGGAATGGTGACCTCGATCTTTTGTCTGTCCTTCTCTACAGACAGTGTCACATTTGCCTGAGTGTCCTCGGTGAAGAACTTGTCAAGCTTGGAAAGCTTGTCCTCAACAGCACTCTTAAGTCCATCTGTCAGCTCAATGTTTCTTCCGGTTATGTTTATTTTCATATAGCATCCCCCCAATCGTGTATTCTTCATCGGAAGTGTTTGATAATACTGTAATTATAACATATATAAGCTTTACAACAAGTTATTTTTTTGCTATTTAGCTACTATAATTTTACACGTGGTTATGCTATAATATTTTCGGTTTTTTGTAATGCAGCCTGCCGTTTGTACCCTATGGGGATGCGATAAAGAGGTTGTTACAAAAGAGGATTGGAGACTATTACAGCGATGAATCAGTTTGTGATAAAGGGTGGCACATCACTTGAGGGTTCGGTGGATATAGGCGGCGCCAAAAATGCCGCGCTCGGACTCGTTGCAGCCGCCATCATGACAGATGATGATGTTATATTGGAAAATCTTCCCGATGTCAATGATATCAACGTTATGCTGGATGCCATAGAGGGTATAGGTGCCGGGGTTGAGCGCATCGACCGCCACACAGCCCGCATCAACGGCGCCACCATCGGCTCGTATAGTGTAGACTACGATTACATCAAAAAGATCCGCGCATCCTACTATCTATTAGGAGCGCTTTTAGGGAAATATAAAAAGGCGGAGGTGGCCCTTCCCGGAGGTTGCGCCATCGGAGCCAGACCCATCGACCTTCACCTCAAGGGCTTTAGAGCTCTGGGAGCTACGGTAGATACCAGGTACGGACTGGTAAGTGCCGAGGCAGACAGACTCACCGGCGGACACATTTACATGGACAAGGTCTCGGTGGGAGCCACCATCAATATCCTTATGACGGCAGCCTTGGCAGAGGGCAAGACCATCATAGAAAATGCAGCCAAGGAACCTCACGTGGTTGATGTGGCGAACTTCCTAAACAGTATGGGAGCGAATATCCGTGGCGCAGGTACCGACGTTATCCGTATCGTAGGTGTGGAGCGTCTCCACGGCACCGAGTATTCGGTTATCCCTGACCAGATAGAGGCGGGCACCTTTATGTGTGCGGCAGCAGCCACACACGGTGATGTGACAGTCAAAAACATTATTCCCAAGCATATGGAGGCTATCTCCGCAAAGCTTTTAGAGGTGGGCTGCCGTATAGCAGAGTATGATGATGCCATCAGGGTAAAGGCATCGGGATGTGATTTTACGCACACCCAGGTTACGACACTTCCCTATCCGGGATTTCCCACGGATATGCAGCCTCAGATGACAGTTGTTTTGGGGCTGGCATCGGGTACATCCACCGTGACGGAGAGTATCTTTGAAAACAGGTTCAAATATGTGGACGAGCTCAGACGCATGGGCGGTCAGATCCAGGTGGAGAGCAACATCGCCATCATCACCGGAGTGGATTGCTACACCGGAGCCAGAGTTGCGGCTCCCGATCTTCGTGCCGGAGCAGCTCTTGTGGTTGCCGGACTTGCGGCACCGGAGGGGATCACCATAGTAGACGATATACATTACATCCTGCGTGGCTACGAGACTTTTGATGCAAAGCTTCGCGGACTGGGAGCAGATATCCGCATGGCGGAGACAGAGAGGGACATCCGGAAGTTTGTACTTCAGGTTTCATGATATCATGAGGCGCCCATGTGGGTGCCGGGCATCAGTTTGTTAGGGGTTTATGTTATGAAAAAAAGATTTGTTTCCTTTTCAGGGATATTAATGGCGGCAGTGCTTTTGGTTTCGGC
The DNA here is from genome assembly GCA_946611525.1 of uncultured Lachnospiraceae bacterium. Classification (GTDB taxonomy): domain Bacteria; phylum Bacillota; class Clostridia; order Lachnospirales; family Lachnospiraceae; genus JAILEN01. Next base: position 2,483 of record CAMODS010000013.1, read on the forward strand.
ACTTCCGCTTTCTTATGTTAATGCGGCATTTTCTGATGGCGGACGTGTGAGCGTGTCAGAGGATAAAAAGGGCGCCACAAAGAAAAAGACAACCAAGAAAAAAACCACAAAGAAAAAGACGGTTGTCAAGGGACCTGCGAAGATCACGTTTGCGGAAAAGAAGATCACCACCACAAAAAAGGATGGGCTGGATATCGACAACACCGGTACCATAGCTACGGTCAACATCAAAAAAGCCGGTACCTATTATCTTACCGGATCGGGTACCTCTGACAGAGTCATTGTAAACAAGGCCAACAAAAAGCTTGGAAAGGTTACTTTGGTTTTGGACAGTTTATCCATCAGCAATCAGACCCTGTCCGATGACAACCCTATTATCTACATAGGTAAAAATACCAGGGGTGTGGAGATAAAGCTTACCGGGTCCAGCACACTTACCGGTCCCGGAGGTTATGTCACATCTCCGGCCAAGGCTATCATCTATGATGCCGGCACAGGTTATGTGCGTTTTTCCATGGTTAACGGAGCCGAGTCCCCGTCCCTTACACTTTCCGACGGTATGGGGAACGATGTCAGTTTTGGCACAAAGACTCCTTCGGCAGGCATCTATGCTGCAGGCAAGATCGTAGTGAACAACGGATCCATGACCATTACATCAAACGGAGCAGGTATGCAGGCCAAAAAGACGGGAGTTGCCATCAAGGGCGGCGAAGTCTCGGTCACATCCAACCTTGACAGAGGTATAGTATCGGATCAGGGCAATATCAACGTCTCCGGAGGGGATGTAAAGATTACAAAGACTGCATCTGATGGCTTTTTTACTCCTAAGGGTGCTTCAAAGATAGGGGGAGGAGCCGTCACCATGACATCCATAGGCGGAGACGGCATCCAGGGTGAAAACGTACAGATAAGCGGCGGCACCACAGCCATCACCACATCCTATGAGTACGGTGCAACGGACTTTTATGATGAGGGCATGGGAGCCGCACTTCACAACACCCGTTCTTCTTCCACCAACAACAAGATCACCACCATCACAGAGTACATCAATTATTATACGGAGAGCCACGCCGGTATTTTGGCCGGGACTGAGGGGTGCTCCTACTCGGTGAAGGGTGGCGCATCCGGTACACAGAGTGCTTCGGGCGGTGTGAGTATCACCGGAGGCAGACTTACCATAGATACTCTGGCATCGGGCACCAAGGCCAACAACCTTACAGCTGCCACCTTTGTTCCCGCGGAGCAGGGTCTCTATATCATCGGAGCGCCTTCGGATGCCATCAAGTCCTACAATGATGTCTCCATTACAGGCGGAGTCCACAATCTGTCGGCGGGAGATACAGGCATCTGTGCAGAGGGCACCATGAGCATTTCAAAGGATACGGATATTACCATTGCCCAGGCCTTTAACGGACTGAAGGGTCCCTCCATCAACATCGGTACCGCCAACATGGTAAATGATACCACTCAGGTAAAGATGTATACCGGCGGAAGCGGTATAGAGGGGTATTCCGTCAGCAAGAATTATATTTATGAGGACACGAGTCTTAAGAAATTTAAAAAGACCTCAGTCACCAATAACAATAATAAGATCACTATCTACAGCGGATATGTCAATGCCTTTATTGACAATGACAAGTCTATCACAGGAAAGGGTGCCGGCAATTTAGAGGGCAACAATTCCGCCTCTACTGCAAAGTCCGGCGGTTCGGTAAGCTTCAATCCGGAGGGCAATGGCATAAACTGTGCAGGCGATCTGGATATACAGGGCGGATCCACGGTTATCTACGGATCCGGATCCGGCAAGAGCTCACCTATTAACTATACAGGAAAGTTCAAGCTGGGAAGCGGAGCCACCGTCCTTGCCATGGGGTATGTTAGCGGAGGAAAGACCACTCCCACCAGTGCATCACAGGCATTTATATCCGGTGATATACCGGCGCCTGCTACCGGTACCGGCACCGGCACCTCCACTTCTACCACCGGTGGTACTGCTTCAAACAAGCTGACCCATACTTTAAAGTCCGGGGATATCATAGGGGTTCTTTCTACAAACGGGAATACCGTGATAGGCATAAAGGTGCCAAAGGACGTGACGTATATTTTCTATACGTCTCCAAAGATGAAGGCTTTAAACTATGAGATACATAAAGGGGGAGATGTGAGTGGAGCCATCAATACCTACAACTACGATGGCAGGTATCAGGTCTATACCCATAAAGCAACTACCGGCACGGGGACGAGTACGGGCACCGGCACCGGTACAGGAACTGGAACCGGTACCACCACACCTACCGGGCCGGTACCTTTGGTAACGCTTCGTGGTCAGACGAAATAGATGTACATATTAAGAAAGACCTGCTGAGTCAGCAGGTCTTTTAATAGCTATAGAATAGATGTGATGTGAATTTCGCTCTGTCTGGAGAGATCAAGCATACTTCCGTCTGCCAGCTCCACTATGGGCTTTGATAAAAATGACTGGTTGATGTATACCACACGTCCTCTGGAGCCGTTTGATAAAACTACCAGGCTGTTCTGGTGAGCCATGGCGATGTGCTCCAAAAAGGTAAGGATGAACCTGGTGCGGTACTTTGACAGGCCGTCGCGCTCAAAAGCCGCGATAACCTGGAAAGGGCACATGGCAGTGCGATAGCTGCGGACTGCAGTCATGGCATCATATACATCTGCTATGGCTATGATGGCTGCGAAGTCATCTATCTCGTCGTCCATGAGATTCCTGGGATATCCGGTGCCGTCACTGCGTTCGTGATGCTGCGAAGCGGCGTTTAGATACCTGGGATCGATATTGGGGACTTCTTTTAGTATCTTTCGTCCATCCAGAGCGTGATTTTTGATGGTGGCAAACTCTTCATCCGTAAGCTTCCCGGCTTTGTTTAAAATCTCGGGAGGCACCTGGGACTTGCCCAGGTCATGGAGGAGACCCGCTATGGTCAGATCATCCAGATCCTGTTTGTTCATCTTTAGCCACTTTCCTATGGCCCTTGATACCAGAGCTACATTGATGGAGTGGGCATATACCGTATCATCACTGCCTCCCATGGTCTGTAATATGGAAAGGATATCCAAAGAAGTCTTGTGGTGATAAAGGGGAGAAAACTTGTCCAAGATATGTTCCCGGTCAAAGTTTAGTCCCTTAAATTCTAAAATGTCTATGAATATATCCTCAAGCTCGTTTAATGCTATGGAGTAGTTTACCTGAAACTCCTGATACTCCGGAGCAGCCTTGAGTCTGTTACTGTATGACAGAGTCTCATTGATGGTGCTCTTTTGAGGAGTGGGAGGGGCCGGCTCTGCTACGGGCTCCGCTATCTCAGGTGGCTCGGGGATATCCAGTGAAGGAGCGACTTCCTCCTCCTCTACACAAACGGTATCGATACGATAAAAAGAAAGCCTGGCAATGAGGGGTGAGGTAAGAGACGTGCCGGCCTTTGCAATGACCTGTCCACGCTTTGTAACGATATCCTCAGCCACGATCATAGCCGGACGTAATTCTGAAACTTCTAATGAAAGCATGTAAAGACTCCCTATAAAATGCTACATATCTACAACAATTATATGAAAAAAACTGAATTATTGCAATATAAAGAAAAACGGTTTTTTGACTACACTTTCTATTGTTTGTAGAAGTAAGGTACTAAATGCCTTGACAAAGCTTCTTTTGCGGTGTAGATTTGTGGATGGTTGTGACCATTTAGCGGTGCAGCCCGGCATGTCCGGTCAATTAAAACCCGACACGCTAGTGACGCCGCGAATAATCATTGTTTCCAAGTAACATGAGACGGTATGTCTCCACAGAAAGAAAGGAAAGATTAGTTATGGAAAAATTGTTGTTTACATCCGAGTCCGTTACAGAGGGACATCCGGATAAGGTTTGCGATGCGGTATCGGACGCGATCCTTGATGCATGCATGGAACAGGACCCCATGAGCCGTGTTGCCTGCGAGACAGCAGCCTGCACAGGCTTTGTGCTGGTTACGGGTGAGATCACTACAAAGGCTTATGTTGATATCCAGACCATCGTCCGCAATACCGTAAAAGAGATCGGATATGATAAGTCCGATTACGGATTTGACGGCAATACCTGTGCGGTTTTGGTTGCTATCGACGAGCAGTCTTCAGACATCGCAATGGGTGTTGACAAGGCACTTGAAGCAAAAGAGGGTGCTTTGCAGGACGATCTTAACACCGGTGCCGGCGATCAGGGTATGATGTTTGGTTATGCCACCAATGAGACAGATGAGTATATGCCTTATCCCATTTCTCTGGCTCATAAGCTTGCAAAGAAGCTTACAGATGTCAGAAAGGACGGCACACTGCCTTACCTTCGTCCCGACGGAAAGACTCAGGTTTCAGTAGAGTATGATGAGAACGGAAAGCCCAAGCGTCTTGAGGCTGTTGTTCTTTCCACCCAGCATGATGATGATGTAACTCAGGAGAAGATCCACGAGGACATCAAAAAGTATGTATTTGATCCGATCCTTCCGAAAGAGCTTATTGATGATAAGACGAAGTTTTACATCAATCCCACCGGTCGCTTCGTTATCGGCGGACCTCACGGTGATGCAGGACTTACAGGTCGTAAGATCATCGTAGACACCTACGGCGGCATGGCTCGTCACGGCGGCGGCGCTTTCTCCGGAAAGGACTGCACAAAGGTTGACCGTTCCGCAGCTTATGCAGCACGTTACGTGGCTAAAAACATTGTTGCTGCAGGCCTTGCAGACAAGTGTGAGATCCAGCTTTCCTACGCTATCGGCGTAGCTGAGCCTACATCCGTAAACGTTGATACCTTTGGAACCGGCAAGGTAGATTCAGAAAAGCTTGTTGAGATCGTTCGCGAAAACTTCGATCTGAGACCTGCAGGCATCATAAAGATGTTAGACCTTCGTCGTCCTATCTACAAGCAGACAGCTGCATACGGCCACTTTGGACGAAACGATCTGGATCTGCCCTGGGAGAAGCTTGACAAGGTTGATGCACTTAAGGCAGCTTTATAAGAAATACTTTTTTATCTTAAGACTTTGTGATATCATAGAGCCGTGGTTTTTGCCGCGGCTCATTTTCATATGTATAGGTGGACAGGTACTTGGACTTATTTGTTTCCGTATTATTATTGACAGCATTTTTTGCGGTGATCGTTTTCACCATTGCCCACGGCATTTATTTAAAAAAGCAAAGCCGGATACAAAAGCGGCAGATGCTCATAGCCCTGGCTCACGATATGGGTACTCCCCTTACTGTGATACGTGGATATACCGAGGGACCTCTTGACGGAGTGGCGGACACGGAGGAAAAGAAAAGGGCCTACCTAAAGCAGATCTATGGCAAGGCTGTGGAGATGGATGCCCTGCTTTCTGACATGATGCTTTACACCAGGGCAGCAGATGAAAATATCACTTATGACAAAAAGCTGTTTTCGGTATCTGAGGCCATATCGAAGTACTTGGATATGACCCGGGCGGATCATGAGCTTTTAAGTGCAGAGATCTTATTCTTTGATGATACGGATGGTGATGTTGCCGTGATGGGAGATAGGGCTGTGCTGAGGAGGGTGCTTGACAACCTCATAGCCAATTCCATCAAGTACAGACGCGGTGATACATGCCACATCAGGCTCAGACTCTTTTTGCAGGATGATGAGGTGATCCTTACCGTCACAGATGACGGCAGAGGGATCCGGTCCGAGGAGCTGCCTTTTGTCTTTGACGATATGTACAGAGGCGGCGAAAAAAAGAGCTCCATCAGGGGAAACGGAGTTGGGCTTTGGGTGGCAAAGCGTATAGTGACAGACCACGGAGGGAGAGTATGGGCAGAAAGCGAGTATGGCGCATGGACTACCATAGGCGTGGCGCTTAGATCTGCCGGGAGTTTTTATGAACAGAGTACTGATAATTGAAGACGAGGGAGCCATTGCCGAGTTGGAAAGGGATTATCTGACCCTTTCGGGCTATGAGGTAGTGGTTGAGTCAGATGGTGTGGCCGGAAAAGAGCGTGCCCTTTCCGAGGAGTTTGACATGATCCTTTTGGATCTTATGCTGCCGGGGGAGGATGGGTTTTCGATCCTTGAGGCCATACGTCAAAACCGGCAGGTTCCGGTGATGCTCATTTCCGCAAAAAAGGATGACATAGACAAGATCCGTGGGCTGGGCCTGGGGGCTGATGATTACCTGACAAAGCCCTTTTCGCCATCGGAGCTGGTGGCACGGGTCAGGGCACATATAGACAGATACAAGAGGCTTACTTCCATGGTACCGGAGGATATTCCGGCAAACCGGGCGAAACCGGGGGAGATTAGTATAAGACAGCTTTTGATCAAAAAGCCGCTTCACGAGGTCTATGTAGATGGAAAAAAGGTGTCGCTTTCCGTAAAGGAGTACGAGCTTTTGCTAAAGCTGGCCAGCCGGCCGGGAGAGCCCCTGACAAAAGAGGAACTCTTTGAGAGCCTCTGGGATAAAAACAATATAGGTGATATCAAAACGGTGGCGGTTCACATAAAGCGCCTCCGCGAAAAGATAGAAAAGGATCCATCCTCACCGGAGTACATTGAGACGGTTTGGGGACAGGGATACAGGATAAAAGTATAAAGGAGAACAGACATGGCAAATGACAAGAAGCTGGTGGAAGAGATCACATCCATGGATGTGGATTTTGCCCAGTGGTACACAGACGTAGTAAAAAAGGCAGAGCTGATGGACTATTCCACCATCAAGGGATTTATGATATTAAAGCCCGGCGGATATGCCATCTGGGAAAACATCCAGAGAGAGCTGGATGCACGCTTTAAAAAGGTTGGTGTGGAAAATGTATACATGCCAATGCTCATCCCCGAGAGCCTCTTGCAAAAAGAAAAGGATCACGTGGAGGGATTTGCCCCCGAGGTGGCATGGGTGACATATGGAGGAACAGAGCCTCTGGCAGAGAGACTTTGCATCCGTCCCACTTCCGAGACGCTTTTCTGTGACCTTTATAAAAACATAGTTCATTCCTATCGTGATCTGCCCAAGATCTACAATCAGTGGTGCTCCGTGGTGAGATGGGAAAAATCCACCAGGCCGTTTTTACGTTCTTCAGAGTTTTTATGGCAGGAGGGACATACGGTCCATGCTACAGCTGAGGAGGCCCAGGAGGAGACCATTCGCATGCTCCATGTGTACGAGGATTTCTGCAAAGAGGTCCTGGCCATCCCCATGGTGACCGGACAAAAGACCGACAAGGAGAAGTTTGCCGGAGCAGAGGCTACCTACACCATGGAGGCTCTCATGCATGACGGCAAGGCGCTTCAGTCCGGCACCTCCCACAACTTCGGAGACGGTTTTGCCAAGGCCTTTGGCATACAGTATACAGACAAGGACAACAAGCTGGCTTATGTACATCAGACCTCATGGGGTCTGTCCACCAGACTTATCGGAGCAATCATCATGGTTCATGGTGATGATTCCGGTCTGGTACTGCCTCCCGCTGTTGCTCCGACCCAGGTTATGATCGTACCCATCCAGCAGAAAAAGGAGGGCGTACTTGGCGCCTGCGAAAAGCTTTTGGCACAGGTGTCCGATGCAGGACTCCGGGCAAAGCTCGACGATTCGGACAAGTCTCCGGGATGGAAGTTTGCTGAGGCTGAGATGAGGGGGATACCCGTACGTATAGAGATCGGACCCAGGGACCTTGAAAACGGACAGTGTGTTTTGGTCCGCAGAGACACCAGGGAAAAGATCACGGTTTCCATAGACGAGGCTGCCGCAAAGGCAACAGAGCTTATGGGTACCATCAGAGACGATATGTTTGAAAGAGCAAAGGCTCATTTGGACAGCCATATCTATGATGCCCACAATTATGATGAGTTTTTGGATCTGGTGGAAAATAAGCCCGGCTTTATCCGGGGCATGTGGTGTGGCGACGTAGCCTGTGAGGAAAAGATCAAGGAGGATACCACTGCTACCAGCAGGTGTATGCCTTTTGAGCAGGAGAGCATAGCCGATACTTGTGTGTGCTGCGGCAAGCCCGCCAAAAAGCTGGTGTTCTGGGGAAAGGCATATTAATATGCACATAGTCCTTCCGGATCCTGTAAAAAAAGTCATAGACATCCTGGAGAAAAACGGACACGAGGCCTACGCTGTGGGCGGCTGTGTCCGTGACAGCATGATGGGGAAAAAGCCCCACGACTGGGATGTGACCACATCCGCTCTGCCTGCCGAGGTAAAGGCATGCTTTGACCGTACCTTTGATACGGGTATAGAGCATGGGACGGTTACCGTGCGTATGTATGGAGAGAGCTTTGAGGTCACCACCTACAGGGTGGACGGTGACTATGAGGATGGCAGACATCCAAAGGATGTGACCTTTACAGCCAGTCTTAAGGAGGACTTAAAGCGGCGTGACTTTACCATAAATGCCATGGCCTACAATGAGACTACCGGTCTGGTGGATCTCTTTGGAGGTGCGGAAGATATATCCTCCGGCATCATACGCTGTGTGGGTGATCCGAAGGAACGCTTTATGGAGGATGCCCTCAGGATGCTTAGGGCTCTCAGGTTTTCGGCTCAGCTTGATTTTATGATCGAGGAGGCCACGCTTTCTGCCATAAAGGAGCTTTCCGGTACCCTTTCCAAGATTTCCGCCGAGAGGATCACGGCAGAGATGATAAAGCTTATCACCTCGGATCATCCGGAAAAGATAGAGGCAGTATATGACACCGGGCTTTCGGCCATCTTTTTTCCTGAGTGGGACGAGATGATGGCTACTCCCCAGCATCACAGGCACCATTGCTATGATGTGGGGCATCATACCATAGAGGTCATGAAGCACGTGAGGCCTGACAAGGTCATGAGACTGGCCGCCATGCTCCATGATGTGGCAAAGCCTGTTTGTAAAAAGACGGATCCCCATGGGGAGGATCATTTTGTGGGACATCCCCAGCTGGGGGCAGATATGTCCAGAGACATACTCAGACGCTTCAAGCTGGACAATGCCACCATAGACGGGGTGACTGTATTGGTGAGACACCATGATGAGCGACCTGAGCCCACAAAGAGAAATGTGCGCCGGCTTACATCCAGAGTGGGAGCAGACCACATGCCCGGCCTTTTGGAGCTTAAGAGGGCGGATGTATACGGCCAGAGCGAGTACAAAAGGGAAGAGAAGCTGGCAGAACTGGATGAGACAGAGCGACTTTTTGATGAGATAGTTTCTGACGGCGAGTGTGTCAGGGTTGCGGATCTGGCTGTTACCGGCAAGGACGTTATCGCAGCCGGAGTGCCAAAGGGACCCGAGATCGGGAGGATCCTAAAAAAGCTTTTGGACATGGTCATTGAGGATCCTGCAAAAAATGACAGGGAGTACCTTTTGGCCCGGATAGATGAGTGGAAAAAACAGTGAGAGAAAAGCTTTTTCGTTTCTTTTTTATAATATCGATAATGGTCATGATGCTGTCTGTCGTGACGGCCTGCAGTCCCGCTGATGAGGGAGCGTCATCTACAGGGGAGGTATCTGTTTCGCGAAAGCCGGGAGTTCCCATATCCGAGCAGCCCGAGGCTGCACCGGAGGAAGCGGCAGTGGATACCACTCGGCTTTATATAGTCCAGCTTTTAAACACCAAGAGGGAAAAAATATTTTTAAGGAATCTCTACACCGGAAGGGAATACGTATACAGGTATTCTCTCATGACGGACTTTTTGGATAAATACGGTGGAGATGCAAGTGTCACAAGCTTTGGACCGGGAAGGGTGGTAACTATCACAGAAAGCGGCTCGGACAGGACACTTGATATAGTGCAGGCGGCGGATGAGGTCTGGACCTATGATGATATAGTGAATTACTCCATAGATGAGGACCGTGGAGTGATGAAGATAGGGGAGACCAACTACAGGCTTACTTCCGATACCATGGTGTTTTCCGGGGATGTGGAGGCTGACTACGACGATATAGGGGAGGATGATGTCCTGTCAGTGATAGGACTTGATAAGGATATCCTCACCATCACCATCACCACCGGCCACGGTTATCTTACAGTTATAAATACTGAAAAGTTTGAGGGCAGCCTGCTTTGTGTAGGTACCACCATTTATGCAAAGGTGGTACCGGATATGACCCTTACCGTACCCGAGGGAAAGTACAGGGTCACTGCAGCCAACAAGGGTTATGGCGGCACGAAAAAGGTGAAGATAAAAAGGAACGAGACCACGGTGCTGGATCTAAAGGAGCTGGAGGGCGAGGGCCCCAAATACTGTAAGCTTACTGTAAAAAGCTCTGTGGAAGGTGCCTCCATCATGCTGGACGGCAATGAGATAAAGGAAGGCAAAAAGACCAAGGTGCCCTACGGACGGCATACTCTAACTATCCGGGTGGAGGGGTATGATACCTGGACGAGAACACTTTTTGTTAACTCCGAGACGGCTGAGATCACGGTGGATCCTACGGCATCAGAGGAGACAGAGGAAAAAGAAGAGGATGAGGATACCGGGGACGAGGACGAAAAGGAAGATGAAGGTACTGCCGGTCACAGAGACCGGGATGACGACGGAGACTATGACGAGGATGACGCCGAGGTGGACTATCTGTCCACGGTAAACGACATGATCTCCAACCTGGCTGGATTATCGGATAACGATTGATCAAAAAAGGAGTCCGCAACTTCGCGGGCTCCTTTTAGATTCTTCGCTGCGCTCAGAATGACAGCATGATTCACTCGGAATGATAGCGTGATTTGCTCGGAGTGACAGCGCAATTCGCTAAGAATAGCTTTACTGCTGACCTTCGTACTCGCTGCTTCCAAAGCCGAGGATCACACGTCCTATACGCTCGAATACGATAAGGAAAAGGGTAAAGCCGATGCCATGTCCGAAAGCCTTTGAGAGCTTGTGACTCTGTATGATACGGAGAATCAGAGCGATCAGACCTAAAACGCCGGCAATGATTGCTGTAAATCCGGCGCTCTCAGTATCCGAGCCATTGGAAAGGAAATTGGATCCCCAAAGGGCTAACATGTATACGACACCCATGGATCCATTCCAGCAAAGATCATACTCCTGATAAAGGTTGACAAAGGGGATGAGACTGAACCAGCCGGGCTTGCCTGCCTTCTCAAGGATCTTCCAGTCACCTATGATCACGAGAATGTACCAGACGATTGCAAATGCAAACGCTCCGCCGAGTCCAAAGCCTACTAATCCTGCAGTTGCAGCTCCTGCTAAAAACATAAAGCACCTCCTATCTTCGTGTTGCTTTGCATCTATCGATGCGTACCTTATTACTGAGAATTATAATTATTATCAATTTGCACGTCAAATCCGAGGGACCTACCCAAACGACTGCATCGGTT
>CAMODS010000014.1 GCA_946611525.1 uncultured Lachnospiraceae bacterium
GGAGACGCAAAGCTTGTGGTGTTTTGCAACCCTACTGATGACAACCCCTTTATGGCAGGAGCTTTTCACGGAGTGACTGAGGGAGATGCCGTCATAAATGTAGGTGTATCCGGACCGGGCGTGGTAAAGAGAGCCCTTGAAGAGGTTCGGGGTGAGAGCTTTGAAGTGCTTTGCGAGACCATTAAAAAGACAGCCTTCAAGGTGACACGTGTGGGCCAGCTGGTGGCAAAGCGCGCATCGGATGAGCTGGGGATCCCCTTTGGCATAGTGGATCTGTCTCTTGCACCCACACCGGCCATCGGAGATTCCGTGGCAGGGATCCTTGAGGAGATAGGACTGGAAAGGGCGGGAGCACCGGGTACCACCGCAGCCCTTGCACTTTTAAACGATCAGGTGAAAAAGGGCGGCATCATGGCATCCTCATATGTGGGGGGACTTTCCGGAGCATTTATCCCCGTCAGTGAGGACCAGGGCATGATAGATGCGGTGACTGAGGGAGCCCTTACCATAGAAAAGCTTGAAGCTATGACCTGCGTATGCTCGGTGGGACTGGATATGATAGCGGTTCCGGGAGATACGACGGCTGCCACCATTTCAGGTATCATCGCGGATGAGATGGCGCTGGGCATGATAAATGCAAAGACCACCGCCGTCCGTATCATCCCCGCCATCGGAAAGGATGTGGGAGATTCGGTGGAGTTTGGCGGACTTCTGGGCAGAGCACCCATCATGCCGGTGAATTCCTTCTCCTGTGACAGGTTTGTGGCCCGTGCCGGACGCATCCCGGCCCCGGTTCATTCATTCAAAAACTGATCTTTATGCCACTTCGTTGACTTCGATCATATAGTGTTTTATTAGGCCGGGGCCATTTTTTCCCGGCTTTTTATATGTGCGGTCGTCTCCAAATATATCAGCTTTTTTCTTACTTCAGATATAGTTTCCCAAAAAATTTAAAAACCTGTTGACATACTCCGACAGGCGTGGTATATTTACTACGACAGACGAAGTACGACAGATGTAGTACGACAGACGTTGCAACGATAGACAAAGAAAGGCGGTGATGATATGGCGGCTATATCCAGCGATGTCATCCGCGGATACAATGACACCATGATCCTGTATCTGCTTTTGGAGGATCCCTCATACGGATACGAGATCAGCAAGCGCATTCGCACCCTCTCCGAGGAAAAGTACATTATCAAGGAGACCACATTGTACTCCGCTTTTACAAGGATGGAAAAAAACGGATATATCGAATCCTATTTTGAGACAGCCGAAAACGGCAAGCGCAGAACCTACTACCGTATTACCGATGCGGGGAGAAACTATTACAGAGAAAAATGTGAGGAATGGAACCTGACAAAGGATGTGGTGGAGAGATTCATCTCTGAAAACAACCTGGTTCCCTCGAAAGGAGAATAGAATGGAAGTGATAAAGAACTATTTGGAATCGATGTTTGCGAATCTTCCGAACACACCCGAGATCCTCAGGGCAAAGCAGGAGCTTTTTTCCATGATGGAGGACAAGTACACTGAGCTCATATCTGAGGGCAAGACGGACAATGAGGCAGTGGGAACAGTTATCGCTGAGTTCGGAAACTTAGATGAGCTTTCGGAGACTCTTGGTATCAAAAACATGATGCAGGCACCTGTTCCTTCAGACCGCAGGAACATCAGCCACGATGAAGCCTTTGATTTTATCCGTGAAAATGAAAAGCACACATTTATGGTTGGACTTTCGGTATTTTTATTCATCACATGCTGTGTGGGACCTATCATTGGAGGACTGGATGTGTTTGGCGGATCGAAAGCCAGCGATATGATCGGTATAGTATATCTTTTTACATCCATAGCAACAGGCGTGGGGATCCTTATCTATTCCGGTTCCATGATGAAAAAGTGGGACTATATAAAAGACTTTCCCTGCTTCATAGATTACGCTACGGCAGATGCGGTATATACCGCTGACTGCGACGACAGATCCACCCGCGCACTGAGGCTTACCATCGGCATCATACTTTGCATATTGTGCTTTGTACCCGCCGCTGTCTTTGGAGCACTTAGTGACAACAACTTTTTGACGGAAGGCATGGGACCTGTGTTCTTATTTGTGATGCTCGGCATAGGAGTGATGCTCATTATCATCTCCGGTAGCAGACATGACGGCTGCCAAAAGCTTTTGGCTCTGAATGACCGTGCTACAGTAAGCGGCAATTACCAGGGCATGGGCACTCCGGCACCAAAGTTTTCCGACCCTACGGTAGATGTTGTAATGTCAGTTTACTGGCCTACCATCACCTGTTTATATCTGATATGGAGCTTTATCTCCTTTGACTGGCATATCACCTGGATCATCTGGCCCATAGCAGGCATCATCCATGGTGTGGTCAAAAGGATATACGGCACCGAAAACCGATAAGAACTAAGGAGGCAAAAATGGAGAATAAAAAGAAAACCTATCTGGCTATACTTACCATAGTGACAGTGGCAGCCATCATCTTTGGGTCGGTGTACCACATACTTGGAGCCATATACCACTTTAAGGAGCATTTTCACATAGGTGCCGGCGGTTCAAGTGAGGAGGTAAACATCTCCAATGATTATGAAAATGTCACAGATATAGATATCGATTGCGCCATGTCGAAGGTGATAATACAAAGCGGCGATAAGTTCAATGTGACATTTAAGGGAAGAGAGAGCCTTTCTCCCGAGGTAAAGCTTTCAGGTGGAGAGCTTAAGATAAAACAGAAGGACAATAAGGATATCAAGCTCAATGACGCAAATAAGGATAATGTCCTCACTGTTACGGTGGCTGATGATGTGACACTTGATTCGCTAAATCTGGTCCTTGCGATGGGAGATGTGAAAATGGATGATATCGAGGTGGCGGATCTTAGCATCGACGCGGCGATGGGGAATGTGGTGGCAGATGATATAGAGTGTTCTTCGGCAGATCTTGAAGCGGCAATGGGAAATATAGATATGCTGGACTCTTCATTTTCCGATCTGAAGGCTGATGCAGCCATGGGTAACATCACCGTGGATACCGAGCAGGATCTTGAAAAATATGATGTGGACGCCTCTGCATCTATGGGAACTATAAAAATAGACGGAAAGCAGATCACGGGCAATAAGGAGTACAAGTCAAAGGCTGTCGGTGATACTATTGGAAAGATCAATTTAAACTGCGACCTGGGAAATATAGATTTAAAGTAAATAAATACTTTTTGTGGGAGTTGCACAAAAGCAGCTCCCTATTTTTTATTTGACGGATAGGTTTTTATAGGAGTAAAATCATTATAAAGTGTGAACGACGGTTCACAGGTTGTGATCAAGCTTAATATGTGGCGACATCACATAGCAGTATAAAGGAGGATTATCATGGCATATAATGGTTTTGCAATCGATGAATACCTGGATGCGGAGGCGGTAACAAAGCAGCTCGACGAGCTTATCAAAAAGCCGGTTTATACGGTTACATCCGCAGCTCTTAAAGAGTATGAGGAAGAGTATTTTGAAAAGAAATGTAAGAAATCAAAGGAGATGATCAGCGAGGCAAAGCAGGTCATCCCCGGAGGAGTGCAGCACAATCTGGCTTTCAATTATCCCTTTCCCATAGTTATCACAAAGGCAGAGGGGGCAAAGCTTTATGATATAGACGGCAACGAGTACTACGACCTGCTCCAGGCAGGAGGCCCCACGGTTTTGGGCAGCAACATGAAGGAGGTCAGGGAGCCGGTCATCGAGCTTTTAAATAACTGCGGACCTTCCACGGGACTTTTCCATGAGTATGAGTACAAGCTGGCTAAAAAGATCTCTGAGCTTGTTCCTTCGGTTGAGATGTTCCGTATGCTGGGCAGCGGTACCGAGGCCTGCATGGCTGCAGCCCGTATCGCCAGATTAAAGACAGGCAACAAGAACATATTAAAGATGGGCGGAGCATACCACGGCTGGTCAGATCAGCTGGCTTACGGCATCCGTATCCCCGGTACAAAGGGCCTGCAGTCCCGCGGCGTTCCCAATTTTGTATTCAAGCACACGGATGAGTTCTTCCCCAACGATCTGAATGATCTGGAGAGAAAGCTTAAAAAGAACAAGGTAAATGGCGGTACAGCTGCGATCTACATTGAGCCCGTTGGTCCCGAGTCAGGTACACGTCCTGTTTCAAAGGAGTTCATCAAGGGCTGTGAGAGACTGGCTCACAAGTATGACGCACTTTTGATATTTGACGAAGTGGTGACAGGATTTAGACTGGGTACCTCCTGTGCACAGGGTTACTTCGGAGTGGACCCGGATCTTACCATTTTCGGAAAAGCCATCGCCGGCGGATATCCCGGAGCAGGCGGCATCGGCGGACACAAGGATTGCATGGCTCATCTGGGAGCAGGACTTGATGCATCAGGCAAAAAGATCAAAAAGGCACTCTGCGGCGGCACACTTGCGGCTACACCTATTTCATGTGTTGCCGGATACCATGCCATCTGCGAGATAGAGAGGACCAATGCCTGCGAAAAGGCCGGACGCATGGGAGACAGACTTACAAAGGGGCTGCAGGAGTCCATCAAAAAGTACAACCTTCCCTTCGTTGCATTCAACCAGGGATCCATCTGCCACCTTGACAATGCCGGTACCATGCATTTCTCCATCGACTGGTCAAAGCCCTGGACCATCCCCGATGTTATGAAGGAGACCGACATCAGGCGCAAGGAGATGGAGCATATCGGAGCAGCATACATGGCAGAGGGGATCATCACCCTTGCAGGCTCACGTCTTTACACCAGTGCAGCCTATGACGAGGAGATGATCGATGACGTGATCGCACGCTTCGACCGTGTATTCTCCAAATGCGATGTACTTGGAAAATAATGTTAGATCGCGAGTGGGTTATGTGTCCACGTAGGAAAACGTTTTTTCGTTTTCCGGTGGATACATAACCACGAGCGATCGTATTCAAAGGAGTTATATATGGCATATAATATCACGGAGGCAAAGGATCTGGTGATAAAGGCAGGTCTGGAGCTTTTGGAAACAGGACTTATCGCCAGGACCTGGGGCAATATCTCAGCCCGTGTCAGTGACACCCATTTTGTAATTACCCCCAGCGGCAAGGCATATGATTCACTGACACAAAATGACATAGTACTGGTTAAGATATCAGACTGCTCCTATGAGGGTGACGTAAAGCCATCCAGTGAAAAGGGAGTGCATGCAGAGGGATACAAGCTTCGAAAGGATGCCAATTTTATCATCCATACCCACCAGAACAATGCCTCGGCCCTTTCCATTATAGGAAAGGATATCACCGACATCGAAAAATACGGCAGGGACAATGCGGAGCTTTTGGGAAGTGTCATACCCACGGCAAAGTACGGACTTTCCTCTACAAAGACACTTAAGAATAATGTATCAAAGGCTATTTCTGAAAATCCGCTTGCAAATTCGGTACTTATGAGATACCACGGTGCAGTGTGCATGGGAAAGGACTATGACAACGCTTTTGACATAGCCCATGCATTAGAGTACGTGACCGGCCAGTGTTACGAAAAATATGTGGGAGAAAGAGTTCGCTCTGTGGATGATGCATCCAAATATTACAAGTACGGCGATGAGGCAGAGGTGAGGAGATTCAGGGATTATTGCAAGGACGATACCATCGGTGCGGTGGTAAGGACAGAGACCCCCTACATCAAGATCATGAGCGGCTACGGTCATACCATGAATCCCTATATTGATGACCTGGCACAAATAGCCGGCACATCCATCAGGTGCTTAAAATCCGAATACACCGATGATGAGCTTAAAAAGGCCATAGACGGAAGAGCAGCTGTGATGGTAACGGGAAATGGCGCCATCTGTGTAGGCAAAAACAAGGAAGAGGCCGAGGCTGTGTGCATGGTTTTGGAAAAGGGAGCGCAGGCTGCATTTTTGGCACGCTTTGCCGGACGTATACCTCCGGTTGGCGGTGTGAGCGCAGCAATCGAGCGCAAGGTCTATGTGATGAAGTATTCGAAGCTGAAATGAATCAGAAACTGACTGAGGAAAAACAAAGATTGATCCTGGAGACAGCCACCGAGGAGTTTGGAGAAAAGGGACTCTTCAGATCCAGCATCAGATCCATCGCGAAAAAATCAGGGGTCAGCGTAGGGGTGATATATAAATACTACGCTGACAAGGAGGCTCTGTTTTTTGCGTGTTTGGATCACAGCATGGAGAGTCTCTCCGAGGTGCTTTCGGCAGCTGCGGATGAAGCGTCTTCTTTAGAGGACATGATGCGTGGATTGATTCACGCATGTATAGTATACGCCAGGGAACATGAGGCGTATTTTAGGATGTATCACAGCATCACATCAGCGGAAAGCGGTGCGGATGCAGGGGAGATCGCGAGACGTATCGAGAGTGAGACGGCAGCGGTATATACGGGGGTTGTAAAAAAAGCGGCATCAAAGGGACTTGTGGATAAGAATTACGACCCGGCGATGATCGCTTTTTTCTTTGACAACCTTCTTATGATGCTGCATTTTTCACTTAGCTGCGACTACTATAAAAACCGTATGAGCATCTATCTGGGAGACGGGGTGGACGAAGGCCTCCTCGAGAAGCAGCTGCTGTCGTTTATCATGCACGGTATTGCGAAAAGATCATGATCTTAAGCACTCGAGAATCAGGGAGAGAGTAAATGTCAGAAAAATACGTGATCGCCTACGATATAGGCACCACCGGTATAAAGACCTGTGTTTTTAAGATAGATAAAAGCATAGAGCTTATCGCCGGCGCTACCTATGAGTACGGTCTATATGTTTTGGACAACGGGGGAGCAGAGCAGGACACCGAGGAATGGTGGACTGCTATGAAGGAGTCCACAAAAACAGTCTTAAAAAAGAGCGGTATTGACGCGAACATGATAAGCGGTATCTCATTTTGTTCCCAGATGCAGGGGCTGGTACTGGTAGATAAGGATGGGAATCCACTGAGGCGTCCCATGAGCTATATGGACCAGCGTGCAACAGAGGAGATAAAACGCGGTATCGCAAACGGCGTACAGATCGCAGGAGCTAATATCTTAAAGCTTATCCCTTCACTAAAGATAACAGGTGCGGTATCCAGTTCGGTTAAGGATCCCATGTGGAAGTACAAATGGGTTGAAGCCCACGAACCTGAGGTGTTTTCAAAGATCCACAAGTGGCTTGATGTAAAGGAATATTTCATCCTTAGGTGTACCGGTGAGTTTGTGATGACCGAGGACTCGGCTTACGGCACACTTTTGTACGATACCAGGCAGGGACACCGGGGCTGGAGCAAAAAGCTTTGTGATATGTTTGGGATAAATATGTCCCATCTTCCCAGGATCATAGCCACCACGGACAAGGCCGGAGAGCTTTTGCCCAGGGCGGCAGAGGAGCTTTCACTGGTGCCGGGCATACCGGTGTTTGGCGGTGGCGGAGATGCCACGCTGATAGGAGTGGGAGCAGGCTGTGTCAGGACGGGAGATACACATATTTATTCCGGGACTTCCGGGTGGGTCATTACCATAGTTGATCACCAGATGGTGGATGCGGACAACATGATCGCCGCCATCGTGGGAGCCCAGGCCGACAAGTACAACTATTTCGCTGAGATGGAGACTGCCGGGAAGTGTCTGGAGTGGGTGAAAAATCACCTGGCTCTTGATGAGATCGGAGTCTATCTTGAACATAACGACATCACAGGATCTCCGGAAAAGGTTTATACCAGCCTCTACGAGTACATGACCCAGGTAGTGGCAGAGGAGCCTGCCGGAGCAAACGGAGTGATCTTTACTCCCTGGCTTCACGGTAACCGCTGTCCCTTTGAGGATCCATGTGCCAGAGGCATGTTTTTCAATGTCTCTCTTGAAAACGGAAAGCGGGATATGATAAGGGCTGTCCTTGAAGGAGTGTGCTATCACATCAGATGGATGCTTGAGTGCCAGAAGAAAAAGATCGATATCAAGGATCCTGTCAGATTTGTGGGAGGCGGAGCCCTTTCGGATGTGACCAGCCAGATCTTGGCTGATATCACGGGACATACCATTGAGGTGGTAAACAGCCCGCAAAACGTTGGATCCGTTGGTGCCGCAGCCATCATGGCAGTAGGACTTGGGGTGGTGGATACCATGGAGGATATAGCGGGGCTCATTCCTGCGGAAAAGATCTTTTATCCGCGGGACAAGCATAAGGATGTTTACGACCGGCAGTTTGAGGTCTTCAAAGACCTCTACCGCATGAACAAGAAAAACTTTGCCAGACTAAATGCTATTAACTGAGGGTGTTCGGTCGAAGAATCTTTTAGTATTAAAAAATGGGAGGGATTATGGAAAAGAAAAAAGAAACCATGAGGGCGATAAAGTTCACGCTGTTTTCGATATCTGCGGGACTGGTGGAGACGGTGGTGTTTTCGGTGCTGGAGCTTTTGACAGACAGTCCGTACTGGTTCTGTTATCTGACGGCACTGGTGCTTTCGGTGTTGTGGAACTTTACACTCAATCGACAGTTCACCTTTCAGTCGGCCAATAATGTGCCCATCGCCATGCTAAAGGTGGCAGCATTTTACGCAGTGTTTACTCCCGTGACCACCATTGGGGGCAACTATCTGGCAGAGACTGTGGGGGTAAATGATTTCATAGTTATGGTTATTACCATGCTTTTGAATTTTGTTACAGAGTATCTTTATGACAGGTTCTTTGTCTTTGGTGCATCCCTGGATACCAACGACCGTGCACGAAGAGGACAGGAGGGAGAAGAAATGCCGCTGTCCCATGCTAAATGAAAATATAATTGCAATATGGATAAAATCCGAGTATAATCGTATCGTTGTTTTGACGGTACGATTTTTTTACAGTCGGGAAAAATACCCGTCCTTCCGGGGCGGAATTGAATAAGGAGATAGTAATGATTCAGGCAGCAAATGTAACACTGCGTATAGGAAAAAAGGCCCTTTTTGAAGACGTAAACATTAAGTTTACAGAGGGCAACTGCTACGGACTTATCGGGGCAAACGGAGCCGGTAAATCCACATTTTTAAAGATACTTTCCGGAAAGTTAGAGCCCACCAACGGTGATGTGGTGATGACTCCCGGTGACAGACTTTCTGTGTTGGAGCAGGACCATTTTAAATATGACGAGCTGACTGTTCTTGATACTGTTATACAGGGCAACGGAAAGCTCTATGATATAATGAAGGAAAAGGACGCCATCTATGCCAAGGAGGATTTCTCCGATGAGGATGGGATCAGGGCTTCCGAGCTGGAGGCAGAGTTTGCAGAGATGGATGGCTGGAATGCGGAGAGTGATGCAGCAACACTGTTAAACGGTCTGGGCATCCCCACAGAGTTTCACTATACTTTAATGAAGGACATGGATTCCGCCATGAAGGTAAAGGTGCTTTTGGCACGTGCACTTTTCGGCAATCCCGACATTCTGCTTTTGGACGAGCCTACCAACCATCTTGATCTGGATGCGATCGGCTGGCTCGAAGAATTCCTTATCAATTTTGACAATACTGTAATCGTGGTATCCCACGACAGATACTTCCTTAATAAGGTATGCACCCATACCGCTGATATCGATTACGGCAAGATCCAGCTCTATGCAGGAAACTACGATTTCTGGTATGAGTCCAGCCAGCTTATCATGAAGCAGCGCAAGGAAGCCAACAAGAAAAAAGAGGAGCAGATCAAGGAACTGCAGGAATTTATCCAGAGATTCTCCGCAAATGCAAGTAAGTCAAAGCAGGCTACTTCCAGAAAGCGCGCCCTTGAAAAGATCGAGCTGGATGACATCAGACCTTCATCCAGAAAATATCCCTACATCGATTTCAGACCCAACCGGGAGATCGGAAACGAGGTTCTTGAGGTTCATGACCTTTGCAAGACCATCGATGGGGTAAAGATTTTGGACAACATCAGCTTTACCCTTAACCATGATGACAAGGTTGCCTTTGTGGGAAGTAACGAGGCGGCAAAGACCGTTTTGTTCCAGATCCTTATGGGAGAGATGGAGCCGGACAGCGGTGATTTCAAGTGGGGTGTTACCACATCCCAGTCTTATTTCCCTAAGGACAATACAAAGATATTTGATACGGATCTTATCATCGTTGACTGGCTCACACAGTTTTCCGAGATCAAGGATGCAACCTATGTCCGTGGCTTTTTGGGACGTATGCTTTTTGCCGGAGATGACGGTGTAAAAAAGATGAAGGTCCTTTCCGGAGGTGAGAAGGTGCGAGTGCTTTTGTCCCGTATGATGATCGAGGGCTCAAATGTTTTGCTTTTGGACGAGCCCACCGACCATTTGGACATGGAGGCTATCACTGCACTTAATGAGGGCTTAAAAAAATTCCCCGGCGTGCTTCTTTTCTCATCCCGTGATCATCAGATCGTGGAGACCACGGCAAACCGCATCATGGAAATCCTGCCTGACGGCAGCATGATCGACAAGATCACTACCTACGACGAGTACTTGGAGTCTGATGAGATGGCAAGGAAGCGTACGGTCTACGCCACCACAGCCGAGGAAGAGGAAGACGACTGACTATCCCCGCCATCCTGTGCGCAGCGAAGGATCTTTTTAAAAAAACAGTATATTTTTTCAAAAAAAAGTTATATAATGGAATCCGTGCGAACATGTTTTGCGTGAAAGAGGGGCAAGAGGGTTTCTGCGCTCTTTTTTCGCGATTTAATAAACATAGTATGAAAAGTAAAGAAGGAGGCAAACATGATCAAAAGACCTATGAAAACCATGGACGGCAATCAGGCTGCAGCACATGCATCCTATGCCTTCACAGAAGTGGCTGCGATGTATCCCATCACTCCGTCTTCTGTTATGCCCGAGCATGTAGATGAGTGGGCAAATGCCGGCAGAAAGAACCTTTTCGGCCAGACAGTACAGATTACAGAGATGCAGTCTGAGGCTGGTGCAGCAGGTGCTGTACACGGTGCACTTGCAGCAGGTGCTCTTACCACTACTTATACAGCTTCTCAGGGACTGTTACTGATGATCCCCAACCTGTACAAGATCGCAGGTGAGGGACTTCCCGGAGTATTCAATGTATCTGCACGTTGTGTAGCTACACATGCTCTCAACATCTTCGGCGACCATTCAGACGTATATGCATGCCGTCAGACAGGCTGTGCTATGCTCTGTGAGTCATCTGTTCAGGAGGTTATGGACCTGACACCCGTAGCATACGGTTCAGCTATCGAGGGCAAGGTTCCCTTCATCAACTTCTTTGACGGTTTCCGTACTTCCCACGAGATCCAGAAGATCGAAGCATGGGAGTATGACCAGCTCGAGGACATTATGCCTTGGGACAAGGTTGAGGAGTTCAAAAAGAACGCTCTTAACCCTTGCGCACCCAAGGAGATGGGTTCAGCTCAGAACCCTGATCTGTTCTTCCAGTCACGTGAGGCTTGCAACAGCTACTATGATGAGCTGCCTGCAGTCGTTACTAAGTACATGGACAAGATCAATGAGAAGCTTGGCACAGATTACAAGCTCTTCAATTACTATGGTGCTGCTGATGCAGAAAAGATCATCATCGCTATGGGTTCAGTTTGTGAGACCATCGATGAGACCATCGATTATCTGACAAAGCAGGGCGAGAAGGTCGGTGTTGTAAAGGTTCGTCTTTACAGACCTTTCGTTAAGGATGCTCTCGTTGCAGCTATCCCTGATTCAGTTAAGAAGATCTACGTACTTGACCGTACAAAGGAGCCCGGTTCATTTGGTGAGCCTCTCTTCCTTGACGTTGTTGCTGCTCTTAAGGGCACAAAGTTTGACGGTGTTACAGTATTCGGCGGACGTTACGGCCTTGGTTCCAAGGATACCACTCCTGCTGATATCATCGCTACATATCACAACGAGGACAAGGAGAGATTTACACTTTCCATCACTGATGATGTTACAAATCTTTCACTTCCCCGTACAGAGAACCCTGTTACCGCTCCCGAGGGAACCACAGCTTGTAAGTTCTGGGGCCTTGGTGCTGATGGTACCGTTGGTGCTAACAAGAACTCCATCAAGATCATCGGTGACAACACCGACATGTACGCTCAGGCATACTTTGATTATGACTCCAAGAAGTCAGGCGGCGTAACCATTTCCCACCTGCGCTTCGGTCATACTCCGATAAAGAGCACATACCTTATCAGCCAGGCTAACTTCGTTGCCTGCCATTGTACAGCTTATATCTATAAGTACAACATGGTTCAGGATCTGGTTCCCGGCGGCACCTTCCTTTTCAACACCCAGTGGAGCGTTGATGAGTTAGATGAAAAGCTTCCCGGCCAGGTTAAGAGATATATCGCTGAGAACAACATCAACTTCTACATCATTGATGGCGTTAAGATCGGTAAGGAGATCGGACTTGGAAAACGTATCAATACAGTACTCCAGTCAGCATTCTTCTCACTTACCAAGCTCATCCCTGAGGAAGAAGTTATCAAGCTTATGAAGGACGCTGCTACAAAGTCCTACTCCAAGAAGGGTGATGACATCGTTAAGATGAACCATGACGCTATCGATGCAGGTGCTACAGCTTATATCAAGGTTGACGTACCCGAGTCATGGAAGAACTGCGGCGATGATGACTTCTCCAAGGAAGTTAAGGGTGATTCCGATGCAGCTGATTTCGTTCGCAATATCCAGCAGAAGGTTAACGGCCAGATGGGTAACACCATTCCCGTATCTGTTGTCAAGACCTATGTAGATGGTTCCACACCTTCCGGTACAGCTGCTTTTGAGAAGCGTGGTGTGGCTACAGACGTTCCTGTTTGGGATGTTGACAAGTGCATCCAGTGTAACCGCTGCTCATATGTATGTCCTCATGCAGTTATCCGTCCCGTAGCTATGACAGCTGATGAGGCTGCAAAGGCTCCCGAGGGAATGACCTGCAAGGATATGACAGGCATGCCCGATTACAAGTTCTCCATCGTTATTTCCGCATTTGACTGCACAGGCTGCGGTTCCTGCGTAAATGTTTGTCCTGCAAAGGAGAAGGCTATCTCCATGCAGTCCTTCGAAGAGAACGAGAAGGAGCAGGAGTACTTCGATTATGCAGTTACTCTTCCTGAGAAGGCAGATGTTGTTGAGAAGTTCAAGATCGACTCTGTCAAGGGCTCACAGTTCAAGCAGCCTCTCCTTGAGTTCTCAGGAGCATGCGGCGGCT
>CAMODS010000015.1 GCA_946611525.1 uncultured Lachnospiraceae bacterium
CATCTCCTGCAATACTTTTCTTCCCACTTCACGAATTTTTTAATATATCATCACTGGTATCCATCAATCATACCTATATCCGGATGGACTATGACATTTCAAAAGGAGCTGCTCTATGCAGCTCCATACATATCTACAATTCCAATTCATTAAGGCAACTATTATCTTATATTGTCTAAGTGAAAACATCATATCACGCAATCAATAGTATTTCTTTACTTCTTCCTTTGTCATCTGCGAATACTCTTCATTGCTAATGACTTCCTTGTATAAGGCGTCAAAATCATTTATATATTTTTTGAGGCTCGAAACCAGCGCCTTTAATCCCTGATCTAATCCAATTTGTGCATTTTTCCGTGCTATGCTTGCTCCATATGTACACATAGTTTTCAACTCCTCTCTGATTTCTCTTGATGGCTTAGTGGTATATATGCCACAATGCGACGGCTATCTTTTGCCGGTGCGGCTATGTGGTATAGTCGCCGCAGAGCATGGTATCATGTGGCTTTATGATATAACCGACTCTATGGCATTTTTAAGACTGTTTACATTGGGCGGCTTTTTCACAAAGCCCGCCGGATCATATGAGGAAAGTTCCTCCATAAACCCCTCATCCTCACGACCCGAGGAAAAAATGACAGGGGTATTTTTATAGCCCGGCACCTCCCTGATCTCCTTTAGGGTTTTTGCTCCGTCCCACCCGGGCATCTCATAATCTAAAATGATTACATCGGGCTCCTTTTTCGGCAGAAACCCCACACCCTGCTCGCCGCTGGTGGCCAGAGACACCTGATAGTCCTCATCGAGCATGGCTTTTATGGCACGCAGCATCTTAGGATCATCGTCAATAACAAGTATCTTCTTTTTATCCAAAACTTACCTCTTTTCTGATTCTTTCTGCCGCATCCGCCGCTCCGTCGGAATCCAGATTTTCCACGGACAGATACAGTTCCTCCATAAGCGGCGAAAGCCTCTCGTCATAGGAATATTTCTTTAAGGCAGAAGCCGCCTCATCGGCCACATCCACATCAAGCTCCTCCATTGCAGCGGCCACCTTGTCCACCAGGGAGAGGACCTCATCTGCCGCAAAATCCAAAAGCTCACTTTCATCGGATGCTTCATCCTTAAAATACTCACTCATCCCTGCACGAAGCTCCTCCCACTCATGCAGGAAGGGTACTGTGAGCTCACGTATCACATCCATCCTGCCGTCACGGGCCGAAAACTCCAGGCGTTTTGCCAGCGCCGACACTCCCACGGCACCTATCATAAGGGAGGATGATTTCATCGCATGGACCTGCACCTTATACAGTCTGAGCTTTTCCTCATCCACATCCACAGGTAGCTTATTTCCATCCGCGGAAAGCTCATCTACATCTGCAGAAGGCTCGTCTCCATCCGTGGGAAGCTCATCATATATCCTTCGCAGAAGCTCCCCCTCACGCTCCATGGAATCATAAAAGTTCTTTGCTGCATCAGGCAAAACCCCTGCATCTCCCACAAGCAGCTTCGCATACTCCCAGTCTATGCCATCGATCACAGGAAGATTGATCTCCTCCTCTGACTCAAAATCCGCGACACCGGTGCCACCTTTTTCTGTCAGGCCACCCGATATCCCAGTTCCATTTTGGGACGTCCCGCCTGAAACCCCGGCCTCCCTTTCTCCCACATCCAAAAGAAGCTCATCCGGCAGGTACTTCATTATCATCGCCTCAAGCTTATCGGAGCGCACGGGCTTTGACAGGTAATCCATAAAGCCCTCCTTCAGATAGCTTTCCTTGGCGCCAATGACGGCATTGGCTGTCAGTATGACCACCGGCGTATCCGCACACTTATTGTCCGGCATATCCTTCATACGGTGCAGCGTCTCCACCCCATCGAGATCCGGCATCATGTGATCTAAAAGAATCAGATCATAATGCTTTTCTGCCACCTTATCCAGGCACTCATATCCCCCTGCCGCCTCGTCTATCATTATACCGGAGCTCTTTAATAGCGAAATGGTCATCTTGCGATTGACGGCATTATCATCCACTAAAAGTATATCCGCTTCGGGGGCAAATAGCTTCGGCACATATATCTTTTCAAGTCTGCTATCGTCGATCCTGGCCGAAAGCGGACCGATGGGTGTCCTATCGCATATCCCCTGCTTAAGATCAAAGGAGAAAACCGAGCCCTTCCCGTACTCACTTTTCACATTGATCTTGCTGTCCATCATGGAAAGGAGCTTTATCGTAATATTCATGCCAAGGCCGGTGCCCTCGATATTGCGATTTCTGTCCTCCTCTATACGGGTGAATCTCTCATAGAGCTTATCTATATCCTCCGGCTTCATCCCGATCCCCGTATCACGGACAGCAAAATAAATGTCTATGTCATCCCCCTTTTCCATCCCGTATACACTTAGGGTTACACTGCCTCTTTCCGTGTACTTTACCGCATTGTTCAAAAGATTTATAAGGATCTGCCTAATCCTTATATCATCTCCGAAAAGCCAGGATGGCATTTTGTCATCCACGTCCAAAAAAAGTCCCAGATCCTTTTCATCTGCCTTGATCTGAACCACACTTATCACATCGTGCAAAAGGCTGGAAAACTCATACTTAACGTTTGAAAGCTCCATCTTTCCGGACTCGATCTTTGAAAGATCCAATATATCATTGATAATGGAAAGCAGGCTGTCCCCCGCATACTTTATATTTCTGGCATAGTCTATGACATCACGCTCCTTTGACTCCCTAAGTATCATCTCATCAAAGCCCAAGATGGCATTCATGGGAGTGCGTATCTCGTGGGACATATTTGCCAGAAATACAGACTTGGCACGGTTGGCCTCATCCGCCCTCTCTTTTTCCCTGGCCAGCTCCTCCATGCTGCGCCTTAGATTTCTGTAATCGGGTATCTCCACTCCGATATAGAATATATACATTCCTATCACTGCGCCGAAATAATTTAAGAGGATCCCCTTTGTCTGTAAAAGCTGCATGATGATAGCTGTGATGATCACAACATAGGCTCCGATGGCGGTGATAAATGCCCTCGTGCCAAAGCCTTTCCTGTAGCGGATCACTATCACCATGGAATAGATCAGAAAATACAGCTCCACCACATAGCCTATGATGATCCTGCCGATACCCGGGATCGATACATCCGTGATCCCCTGGCCAAAAAGAATAAGGGATCTGATGTATAGTGTCACAGCGATCAAAATACTAAAGCCCACAATACCGCGGTTCACCTTAAGCATAAAGGTGCCTCCGCCCTCATCCTCACCTACAAAGGTCTTGAAATATCGGTACACACCATATGTCAAAAATACATTAAAGCAAAGTGCCACCAGATAGACGAGCGCCTTTATAGACAAGGGCACGGGTATAAAATCAGACCCCCTAAATGCATTGTCCGTGATGCTTATTACATTACCCACCAGCACGGTGATCACAAGAGAACGGAACCTGTCATTGTTGTCCTTTTGCCCCACCCCCATGATGATAATGAGTATAAAAAGCACCACCCCGAATATAAACGCGGCCAGTCCGAATGAAATTCTAAGAAGCAGTGCATCATATTCCTGTAATCCCGCCATATCAGTCTCTCCCGTTCAATTCTGCCAAAAATCCTCCGTCAGCCTATTAAAAGCTTTATCCCCCAGAGCACCATAAAATGCGCCGGATAAAAAATATAGAAAAAATATCTGCCGGTATGGGTTCTTCCCTTTTCCCCATTGTATCGCGACAGCGGGATCAGCGCCAGCATAAATCCCAAAAGATATATCCACTGTGTGATGGACCAGTCATACTCCGAAAAATGTATCTGCCGGTTTATAAGTATCATCCCCGACAACACCGCAAATAAAAGGATCGTAAAAAAGCAAAACCACCTTGCCTTGTCAGAGAAGCTTTTATTATAGTAAAAAACCAGGCCGTAGACTATTGGCATTATGACCCAGCCGCCGATAGCGGCGGAGACTGTAAATATGAGAGCCAGAAGCAATATCCGAAGGGGCTTTTTTATCCTGCCCTTGTTCATGACACACAGCGCCAGAAGTGCTAAAAGCTCATCAAAAATAATGTTTTGTCTGTAGCCGTATTCCTCATGGAAGAAAAGATAAAAGGGGATCACCGCGATGGCAGCAAATACCGCCATCCTCCCGATATACCTCTTTATATCGTGGGTATGGGTAAATCCCTCGGCGATAAAAAAGCACATGATGGGCAGGGTGAGTCGTCCCACAAGATGCATGGCAATCCCAAGCGGAGTCATAAACTCCACAAAGCCCCAGGCAGTGTGATCCACCACCATTGCAATGATCGCTATATACTGAAGCTGTGCTTTTGTCAGACCTCTCATTTTTCTCTCCTATGGAAGCTGCCCCACTACAGACTGTCCCCCAGTCTCGCAGACAGGCTCCTGACCTCCTCCTCGTCGATATTCTCCACGGCGCTCCTAAGCTCCTCCAAAATCGCCCTTGCCTCCTTGGGATATTTGAATTTTAAAAGCTCTCCGATACACTCGTCCGCCGTATCCACATCCACATCCTCTATGGCATAGATGAGCCGTCCCAAGATCTCCCTGACATCCTCCGGCACCGCATCCGGCAGACCCGGGTCATCCTCCGGCTCCGAAATAAGCTCCGGAAAAGCAGCCATAAGTCTCTCACAAAAAGCATCCCACTCAGAGAGGAATACCGGATGGACCCTGTCTATCACCGAAAGCTTTTCATCCCTCGCACTAAACTCCAAAAGCTTTGCCAGGGATGAGACCATCGTGCCTCCCACCATGGCCGCAGCATTTTTCATGCTGTGAACCAGTACCCTGTACCGCCGCAGGGCCTCGGCATCCTCGATGTCCCTTTGAACCTTTTCGTACCACTCCTCCAGCTTTTTCGCATCCCTTTTTGCGGTTCTCATATAGTCGCTTATAACCGACCTCATCAGCTCCACATCCCCAAGATGTGAAAGCGCATATTCAAAATCCGCTCCCTCTACCTCGGGCAGCTCCTCCGCCGACACAGTCGGTGACTTATCCGCTATGATCTCCGAAGCGGATGGTATAGGCGCCTCCTTAACGAGAGATGCAGGAAGCAGCGTTTTAAGAAGCTCCTCCAGTCTCTCATGCTTTATGGGTTTTCCGAGAAACTCATCGAAGCCCGCCTTTTCATACATCTCCCTGGCGCCTGCCACCACGTTTGCGGTGAGGGCCACCACAGGCGTCCCCTTGCACTTATACATACCGGCTTCCCGGAGTCTCCGAAGAGTCTCTATACCGTCGAGATCCGGCATCATATGATCCAAAAGTATCACATCATAGTGCTTATCCTTTACACACTCTATACATTCATAGCCTCCCGCTGCCTCGTCCAGCCGGATCATCGTATCCCGAAGCAGCGCCCGGGCAACCCTCCGGTTCATGGCATTATCATCCACTAAAAGGACATTCGCATCCGGAGCCGTAAAGGACACCGAGCTCACATATCCCACAGCCTGCTCATATATCCGCTCCTTTATATTTCCGATGGGCACATCGCTTACTATGGGCTGTCTCAGGTCAAAAAAGAAAACCGAGCCCTGTCCGTATTCACTCTCCACGGAAAGGGTGCTTCCCATAAGCGACAAAAGGGAGACCGTAATATTCATGCCAAGGCCGGTGCCCTCGATATGGCGGTTCTTTTCCTCATCGAGTCTCGTGTACTGCTCAAACAGCTTTTTCTGATCCTCGCTTTTAATACCGATGCCGGTATCAATAACCTTAAAATGAAGGATCGCGTCATCTCCCTCCCTGTCACAGGAAAGAGACAGGGTCACACTGCCCTTTTCCGTATATTTCACCGCATTTGACAAAAGGTTTACCAGGATCTGACGTATCCGTATGTCATCACCCATAAGCCTCGAAGGAGTATTTTCATCAAAGTCCACGATGAAATCCAGGCTCTTTTGTGCAGCCCGAAATCTGATCATGTTTGAAATATCATTTAAAAGGCTCGACACGTCATACTCTACGATGACTAGCTCCATCCTCCCCGATTCCACCTTGGAGAGATCGAGGATATCATTTATGGTGGAAAGCAGAGCCTCCGCGGCATTTTTTATATCAAAGGCATAGGTCCGTATAGTCTCGTCCCTGCCGTCACGCAGGATCATATCATTCATCCCGATCACGGCATTGATAGGAGTGCGGATCTCGTGGGACATCTTTGCCAGAAACTCAGATTTTGCGTTGTTGGCACTGTCCGCCCTCTCCCTGGCCTTGGAAAGCTCCCTCATGGTGGCTTCAAGCTTTTGATAGTCGGGAGTCTCGATGACAAAAAGAAATGTAAAGATCGCGATAGAGCCCATATACATGACCAAGAGCGTCTTTTGAAATATACCGATCTGAAGGATCGCACCGGCAGCCAGAAGCCCCATAAACATCCAAAAGGCCATCTTCTGCCTGTGCTCCAGATTGTTCCGGTAGCTCCAAAGCAGAAGCAGCGCAGACAGACCTATGATCACCAGCACCAGATAACAGACGGGGTATATGGGACCGTGGATATACTCACCCTTTTCGTTAAAGGTAAAGATCCAGCCGGTAAAGAGATTTAAGAACATTAATACAATATAGATCACAAGCACGGAATTTCCAAAGAGTACAAAGTAGCGGTTTTTATCGTTCTGTACAAAGGCATCCATATACTTGACAAAGGAGATCGCCATCCCGGCGGAGGTTATAAAATAAAGTGTATTTACGATAATATTGACAGAAGGCGGGATCAGGGCACCATTGTCGATCATGATCGCCGTGATCACATCCATGATATCCGCAGCCAAAAGCCATGCCACCATCTCACGGAAACGACGGTTACTCTCCGAGGCATTGGGATATTCTATATGCAGATAAACAAGAAGCAGTACCACAAACCCGGTAGCAGCAACCTCAAAGTAGACATTATACATAAGCAGTGACCTTTGAAATCTCTTCTAACAGCATTTTTTTATCCGGTGGCTTAAGCACATATCCCGCCGGTCTTTTCTCCAGAACATCAAAAACCTTTTCTCTCTGTCTCACACTGGTGAGAAAGATAACCGGGATATACTTCATAAAGTCATCCGCCAGCATCGCCTCAAAGGTATCCTTGCCGCTCATGCCACCCATCTCGTAGTCCATGAGCACCAGATCCGGCTCGACTATGGGGATCTTTTTTAATGCCTTTTCACCGGAGTTGGCAAGCTCTATATCATATTGGTCCGAGAGCATATCCTTTATGCTCCTGAGGAAAATGGCACTGTCATCCACGATCAGGATCTTGACCCTTTTTACCGGTTCAAGCTTATACTCATCCTCCTCGGGCTCCTCATCCAAGGCTCCGCCGCGATTACGGTTCAGGATAATGTTGCAGGTGTCCTTGATCTCATGGATCTTAACCGGACGCATGAGTCTGGTAAACTGAGTGGTGTCACAGTACTTTTCGATCTCTCCCCACTTGTCTGTGGTAGTGATCACCACCACCGGAATGTAGGGACGATACTGCTTGACCCAGAGGAAAAATGCCGTATCCAGATCCTTTATCCCCACCTGGCAAAAGATCATAAGCTGGGGATCGGTAGCCCGCTCCATGCTTTTTATCAGGTCTATCTGCGGCTCATTGCACAACTGCACCTGAAAGCTGTCGCACAGTCCTTCGTAAATGGACCTGATAATGTCACCTGTCTGTCCGATCAAAAGAACTCTGTTCATGTCCCTTCCTTTCTGCGTTTTATCAGGGCCCGGCTTTCGCCGAGCCCTGGAGTTTCATTACTATGCCTTTTTAAATTTGTACTTTACGGTACCCGGTGCCCCGGCTTCTTCTTAAGCGCCCCGGCAACCCTTTAGAAGCCTATTATATCAAAATAATCAGCCACTTTACAAGTATGTATTAGGGGGACACTGTCCTCTTTATAAAATGTATCAAATATGCTACACTAATATTTACGAGTTAATATGTAGCAGAAGGAGTGCTTATGAACCAGAAAAAAGTTGCGGACAGCATTGATAACAGTATCGGACAGTTTGTCGCCGAGGCAAGTATGGCTGTAGATGACGTTACACCTTTATTAGATATATCCGACTACCCCGAGGATATGCATGACATCATCGTCGAATGTAACAAAAGGATCGACGAGGCAAACAACAAATACCGTATCGCCAGATACAGAGAGGACATGTTTGCCAAGGGACTAAAAGCAGGTATGTATTTCTGCGCCTTTGATCGCAACGAAAACATGCTCAGTTTTGAGTTCAATGATGAGACAAGAAAGATGCTTGGCTATGAAGGACTTAATGATCTGCCCAATGAGTTTGACAGCTGGGTAAAGACTCTGGTGCCGGAGGAGCGTGACAGCATAGTCAAGCTGTTTTGGGATTCCGTCAGTGCGCACCGCGAGCTGCCGGACATCACCCACGCTACCTATCGCATGCAAAAAAAGGACGGCAGTATCATCTGGGTCACAGGAGCGGGAAGATTTATCCGACGTCCGGATGACGGTTCCCTGGAG
Organism: uncultured Lachnospiraceae bacterium; assembly: GCA_946611525.1. Taxonomy (GTDB): domain Bacteria; phylum Bacillota; class Clostridia; order Lachnospirales; family Lachnospiraceae; genus JAILEN01. The sequence goes on from CAMODS010000015.1 coordinate 8,511, forward strand.
ATCTATATGGGCTGCTATCGTGATATTACTGCTCAGCAGGAGCTGGAGGAATATCTGAAGATCATCGAGGCTATCAGCAAGGTCTTCAATTTCTCCATGTTTATTGATGTCAGTGACATGAGCTACCGCATGATAAGTACCAACGAATATGTGGAGATGGCCCCCAAGGATCCTGATGCCCTTCAGTTCTTAAAGAACAACGTGGCCGCAACAGTAGCCGAGAGTTTCCGCGCGGATCTGTATGAGTGGCTGGACAAGGATACTATCCTTACCGCTATCGAAGAACAGGGATCCACCAGCAAGGAGTTTTACAGCGAGAGCGCAAACCGCTGGTATGACGGTATATTTATGGTAGGCGACAGGAATGATGACGGCAGCATCGCTCACATCGTATACGGCTGTCAGGATACCACCGAAGCCAAGCTGCAGAGCCTGGCCCAGCAGAAAAAGATCTCCGAGTTTGAAACAGAGATATATATCGATTCTCTTTCCAAGATCCACAATAGGAAGTTCCTTGATGAAAAGCTGGTCTATGAGCCCTGCAAGGCCGTTGTTATGGCTGACATCGATCTTTTTAAGACTATCAATGACACCGCCGGCCATCAGTGCGGCGATGAAGTGATCAAAGAGGTTGCAGGGATACTTGATCAGTCTGTTGGAGAAGATAACGTAGTCATCCGCTACGGCGGCGACGAATTTTTAATGGTGTTTTTCGATATAACCAAAAAAGGCCTGGAAAAGAAGCTGGCTTCCCTTAAGCCTGCACTTAAAAGTATAAAAGCTGTAAGCAGTCACGATATAACGATAACCATGAGCTTTGGCGGAGTATACGGAACAGAGCTTGTCAATAATCTGATCCAGACCGCAGACAAGGCACTGTACGAAGCAAAAAAGACACGGGATGCCTATACGATAATCGAGTTATAATGATCATGATCCTTCTCGATTTCAGGAATTGTATCTATTTTTTCTCAGGTGCATATATGAAATTTGTCAGGACTAAAAATCTCCACCGCATCCTTCGGTGGAGATTCTTTTATATAACTTATACTGTCTCTCCGAAAAACTCCCGGATACCTTTGGCAGCCGCTTTTCCTGCACCCATGGCCAGGATAACGGTGGCGGCTCCGGTAACGGCGTCTCCTCCGGCAAATACAGCCTTCTTTGAGGTGGATCCGTCCTCTTCTTTTGCGATGATGCATCCACGTTTGTTTACATCCAGTCCCTCAGTGGTAGATGAGATAAGAGGATTCGGTGAAGTACCCAGTGCCATGATGACAGCATCACACTCTATCTCATATTCACTTCCGGGGATCTCCACAGGTCTGCGGCGTCCGCTCTCATCGGGCTCACCCAGCTCCATCTTGATTATCTTTATTCCCTTAACCCATCCATTTTCATCGGAAAGGATCTCCACGGGATTCTGAAGAAGATCAAAGATCACACCCTCTTCCTTGGCATGATGTACTTCCTCCACACGGGCAGGAAGCTCAGCTTCGCTGCGACGGTATACGATATGGACCTCGGCGCCCAGACGAAGTGCTGTACGTGCAGCATCCATTGCCACGTTACCGCCACCTACCACAACTACCTTTTTGCCGTGGAAAATAGGTGTATCCTGATCCTTAAAGGCCTTCATCAGGTTGTTTCTGGTAAGATATTCATTTGCTGAAAATACTCCCAGTGCCTGCTCACCGGGAATGCCCATGAACTTGGGAAGTCCGGCTCCCGATCCGATAAATACAGCCTCAAAGCCTTCCTTTTCCATAAGCTCATCTATGGTGGTGGACTTTCCTATGATAACGTTGGTCTCAATCTTTACGCCGAGACTCTCCACATTTTTAACCTCAGCGGCTACCACCTCATCCTTGGGGAGTCTGAACTCGGGTATACCGTATACCAGCACGCCGCCTGTCTTGTGAAGCGCCTCAAATATAGTCACGTCATAACCTGCACGTGCCAGATCGCCTGCACAGGTAAGTCCTGCGGGGCCGGAACCGATGACTGCCACCTTATGTCCGTTTTTAGCTGCGGTTGTGGTAGGCTTGATGCCGTTTTTACGTGCCCAGTCAGCCACAAAGCGCTCCAGCTTTCCGATGGCAACCGCCTCTCCTTTTATACCACGGATGCATACACCCTCACACTGGCTCTCCTGTGGGCAAACACGTCCGCATACAGCGGGAAGTGCCGATGACTCACTGATGATCTCGTAAGCCCTTTTAAAATCTCTGTTTTTAACCTGCTCTATAAATGCAGGGATATTTATGGAAACGGGGCATCCTCCCATACACTTGGGATTCTTGCAGTTGAGGCAGCGGCCTGCCTCTTCTACAGCCTCATCCTCTGTATATCCGAGACAAACCTCGTCAAAATTCTTTGCTCTGACCTTTGGCTCCTGCTCGGCTATAGGTACTCTAACATTAACGTCACCCATTATTATTCCTCCTAAAGATTCTTCGCTTTGCTCAGAATGGCAATCTGTATACTATCAACTATGCGCAGTTTCCGCAGCCGCCATGATGGGTATCACCCTCCTCATAGGCCAGCTTTTTCCTGCCTTCTTCGGTGGCATACTGCTTCATGCGCGCCATGGCAAGATCAAAATCTACCTTGTGTCCGTCAAACTCGGGACCGTCCACACATGCGAACTTGACCTGACCGTCCACTATAAGCCTGCAGGCTCCACACATTCCGGTTCCATCCACCATAATGGGGTTCATGGAAACGATGGTATGGATACCAAGCTTTTCAGTAAGCTTGCATACAAACTTCATCATGATCATGGGACCAATAGCCACACAGTGATCGTAATGCTTGCCATCATCGTAAAGAGCCTGAAGCTGGTCTGTGCCCATGCCGTGGAAACCGTAGGTGCCATCATCTGTAGTAACGTAAACCTCCTTTGCCACAGCCTTCATCTCGTCAATGTAAAACAGCAGATCTTTGGTACGACTGCCCATGATAACAGTGGCTTCAACTCCGTGCTCATGGAGCCATTTAACCTGGGGATATACAGGTGCGGTACCAAGACCACCGGCAATAAAGACTATCTCCTTCTTTTTTGTCTCCTCCAGATTTTCCTCCAGACACAGATCCGAAGGCAGACCAAGAGGTCCCACGAAATCAAGGATCTCATCATTTTCCTGAAGCTCATCCATACGCTTGGTGGATGCACCAATGGTCTGAACCACTATGGTTATAGTTCCTTTTTCTCTGTCATAGTCACAAATTGTCAGCGGAATGCGCTCTCCCTCTTCATCAATACGGACAATAACAAATTGACCGGGAAGACAGTTTGATGCGCAACGGGGAGCTTCGACATCCATCAAAAAGATATTGTCCGCAAGCTCTTCCTTTCTGGTGATCTTGTACATTGTTTTCCTCCTTATTACTTTACTACTCACTGATCAATTGAAATATACCAGCTCATCCTCAGGTTTTTCAGCGGGTTTCAATTCAATGGCGTGGAGTACGGGACCCTTGCCTTTGTATTCTCTGGCGAATTCGTATTTGATCCGTCCGGTAAAATCCACCCATGATTTGTGGGCAACCTTATCGGCATCCTTGTATTTGCATTTCATGCCCAAAAACTGAATATCCTCTACACAGCAGGTCATGGCAAAACGACCGGGAACTATGGTGCCAGACTTAAGCATTCCGCTTCCTTCCTTGGGATTGTATATAAGCGCCCTGAAAGATACCGTCTTGCCATCATACCTCTTGGGATTGTCCATGCAGTCCATAAACCATACAGCATAATCCATATCATCAATATCCAGATGGTCGGCAGTGATATCGTATGGAAGCTCCTCCGGTCTGTCATCTATGGTGCCGTCCTTCAGCTCATAAACAATCTGCGCCGGACGGTTAATGGCCTTTACATTTGCCCGAAACTTTCTCTTATTGGTATCATCCGAGCAACGGTTGAAAATGACCACATCTGCCTTGAACATCTGCTCATTCATCATGGTGCGCATGTTGAGCATGTAGTTTTCAAAGGTGGTGGCATCCACTGAGCAGAGCGCCTGGACGATGGTCCACTCCTTGGGGCCGTCGATCTCGTAAAAAGGCCCCACCTCCCAGGTGCCGTTGTACTCGATAAAAACTGCCTCCGGCTCGTACTCTTTATCGAGGGCCAAAAGCTTTTCGGCGTTTAGATCATCTTCTTCCTCGATAAACTCCAGATGGCCACCCAGCTCTTTTATTTTTTCTTCGTCGTATTCTTCGTCTCCGTCCTCACAGACTATCAGCAAAAAGCTTTTAAGCTCGTTTGCAAAACCGTTTTGAAAAAGTGTTTCCTTTATAAGGGTGGTCTTGCCGGAGTCCATGAAGCCGAAGAACATATATACAGGAACTTCTTCTCTCATAGTCCAAACAGCTCCTCGATCTTTTGCTCCTTAAGATCCGTTCCGATAACTACCAGACGACCTGTGTAGTCGGGCTCGCCGGTACGGAGCTCATAGTCACCCTCAACAAAGTCGAAATAGATCCAGGTGCCGTCTGTGGACTCCACCATTCCCTTTGAACGCAGGATCACACCATAGTCATCCGAATCAGCAAAGGACTTTAATGCATTCTCGATCGCCTCACGTTCAAACTTGTGTGGCGTCTCATGTCCCCATGTATCAAATATATCATCTGCATGATGATGGTGGTGATG
>CAMODS010000016.1 GCA_946611525.1 uncultured Lachnospiraceae bacterium
ACGCAGAGTCGGCGGACCGACCAAGTGAAATGACCGGCTTCTTTAAAGCACGGACCAAAAATAAAGGAGGGTATAGATGAATACACTGTTTACCAATGCGAAGATTATGAAAACGGATCACGCAAACCACAGCTTCAATATAGTTGAAGGCAGCCTGGCTGTAGAGGGAAATATCATTAAGCACGTTGGCGGAGTCCCCGCAGATTTCAAGGCGGACAAGACCATCGACTGTGAGGGCAACCTTTTGATGCCCGGCTTTAAAAACGCCCATACCCACACGGCCATGACTTTTCTAAGAAGCTTTGCGGACGATATGCCCTTGCAGGACTGGCTTTTTAACCAGGTATTCCCCAGAGAGGGACAGCTGGTGGAGGATGATATATACTGGCTGGATATCCTTGGCATCATGGAATATCTTACCAGCGGTATCACTTCAAACTTTGATATGTATTTCTTCCCTCCGAAAAATGCCAAGGCCTCTGTAGACTGCGGTTTTAGGACAGTGCAGACATCCGGACTTAATAATTTTGGCGGTTCCGTGGAGATCGTAGAGGAAAACTACAATATTGTAAATGAGATGAGCGACCTGACCTCATTCATTATCGGCTTCCATGCGGAGTACACTACCTCAAAGGAGCTGATGGAGGGCATTGCAGGACTTGCACAGAAGTACAAGAGTCCCTGCTTTATGCACAACTCTGAGACGGAGCTTGAGGTAAAGGAATGTATCGAGCGCTGGGGAAAGACTCCCACAGAGCTTACCGATGAGCTGGGAATGTATGAGTACGGCGGCGGTGGATACCACTGTGTATGGATGAGTGACAACGACTTTGAGATATTTAAAAAGCGTGGCCTTTATGCCGTTACAAACCCCGGATCAAATACCAAGCTGGCCAGCGGCATCGCACCCATAAAGAGATATCTGGACGAGGGTATAAAGCTTGCCGTCGGTACCGACGGCCCTGCTTCTAATAACTGTCTGGACATGTTCAGGGAGATGTTTTTGATGACGGGCCTTGCCAAGATAAAGGAAAGGGATGCAGCCTGTGTACCTGCAGAGGAGGTACTCTATGCAGCCACAGCAGGCGGTGCACATTGCATGGGACTGCCCGAATGTGACAGTATCGAGGAAGGCAAAAAGGCGGATCTTATCATGATCGACCTGATGCAGCCTAACATGCAGCCCGAGAACAACACAGTGAAAAATATCGTCTACTCCGGTAGCAAGCAAAACGTTGCCCTTACCATGGTAGACGGAAAGGTGCTCTACGAGCGCGGTAAGTTCGACATCGGCTTTGATCCCAAAGAAATCTATACCAAAGCCAACGCCATCATCGGCCGGATGAAATGAGAAATATGAGGAGAAAACCGCCACACTAGATCAGCCCGGCCCAATCCAGGATCTTTAGGATCACAAAGATGATCCCCTGGTGGACGATGTATATGGGAAGTGAATAACGACCAAGTAAGGACAGCAGTCCCCATTTTCTGATGGGGCCGGCTGTCTTTTTTGCAAGGTCAGAAGTGGCCTGATATGCGAAATATCCCGTCATGTATAAAAAGATCCAGGGCAGGATGGAGAAATAATCCTCAGACACAAAGCCCTTGAAGGGAAAGCCGAAAAATGCAGTAACGTAGTTTTTGTACAAGCCCCTTGAAAGGGTGGCAACCGAAAAGCTTCCCACGGAAAGCACTCCCCTATTTACATGATAAAATAGCACGAAAAGGAAAAGGCAGATTATGATACCGGGAATGGCCGGAGCTTTTTTTAAGCCCTTGTCCAAAAGGCTCATGATAAGCATGGAAGATCCGATAAAGGTCAGTATCCCAAACCAGATGGGATTGGCAGGGGTAAAAACCAGGGTGACCACAGTGATGGCCGCACCGCATAAAAATACGATGACTCCACGGCGGACGATACGCTTTGACAGCCCCACGGAATAGCCGGAGATCAAGATGAAGGAAAAGCAGATGATCCTGTTTAAAAGCAGGTCAGGGTGCTTTTCAAACCAGTTTATATGATGACCGAATAAAAACATCAGATCCCAGCAGGTGTGATATATTATCATAAGGATGATGGCGGCACCCCGGAGTGCGTCCAGCCAGTTTACCCGGGTGCCGTGATTTTTTGATGAAGCCATATAAAAAGTCCTTTCAGCAATGATTTAAACATGACCTATAATACCATATATAGTAGTAAAATTCCAATCTTATAACAACATTTTGCCTTTTATCCTTACAGAAAATGTGATATAATTTCCTTTGATTTTGTAGAGAAAGGATACTTCGCTACGCTCAGAATGACAAAAAAGTGATCAAAAAAGGAGACCCACATATGAAAAAAAGAACCAGAATGGTTGCGATCATACTTATATTAGCCATGGTGGTCACTGCCGTGCCTACGGGCATTGCTCTTATCGGTGCAGGTGGCGGGATTACTTCTGCTCAAAGAGAAGCCGCTCTTTCGGAGGCAGCACAGCTTTCCGCAGCAAGCTGGATGTCGGCTGTAGATGACAATACAAAGCTTACATCGGTAAATATCCCGGGCACGCATGATAGTGCTACGGCGCATATCACACCGGGCTATTTTTTGCAGTGCCAGAAGCTGGGTTTTTCAGATCAGCTTTATGCAGGCTTCAGATACCTGGATGTCAGGCTTTCTTTAGAGGAGGGCAAGGACGGAGAAGCCGACAGGCTTAAATTCATCCATGCCTTCGGTACCTGCAGAAAGGGGGGCATGCCTTTTTCCGGCACATTGTATTTTGATGATGCACTGAGTGATATCTATTCATTTTTGGATGCCAATCCCTCCGAGACGGTCTTTGTTACCGTAAAAAATGAGGGCAGTGACGAACATCTCGATAGGTTTGAAACCGCATTTTTCTCATATCTGGATCAAAACCCCGAAAAATGGTATACGAAAAATGCCATCCCCACTGTGGGAGAGGTCAGGGGCAGGATCGTTTTGGCCACCAGATTCGATGATGTAAACGGTGAGGGTGAGGACCGCATGGGTCTTTTAACCCACTGGTCACAGCAGGAGAATAAAGAGATCGTGGATGAGCCTCAGGAGATCGTGCCGATCAATGACGGTGAGATGCTCTATGTCCAGGATCGTTTCAAATACGGGGTGCAGGACAAGTGGTATGCATTTGCCACATCCATGGATGGGAGCATGGCGGGCGATATAGTTTTGTCCTTAAACTTTCTTAGCACCTCCGGCAGTGGCTCAGCCGGACATCCCAAGTCCTATGCCAAGACTCTAAATTCACAGCTTTTGGATACCAACCTTGAGCCGGGCAGATGCTATGGTATGATCATAGTGGACTTTGGAGAAGAGGCCTTGGCAAGACATATTTTTGCATCAAATTTTGAATGAGATATGTAGTGATCACAGGTCTTATTAATCTAGAGGAGATATAAAATGACAGACTTTATGATGGACTTTTTCGAGACAGATGATCTGGATGAGAAGTACGAGCTTGTGTGCAGGATGGACGTGGAGGAGGAGGTTACCGACTCCATGATCGACAACATGGCTGCATCATTGGATGTGGTCATAAATGACGGCACCATAGACAACCGCATCGAGGAATTGAAGCGGTGCCTGCGTACCAAGAAAAAATATGAGAGCGTAAGATTAAGACGCGGTTAGTTCTATTTAGTCGGAGCCGGGTGGGTGGAAAGATAGGAATTGTGATAGTGGCCGTCTTCGGTGACATCGTTTGAAAGCCATGCAGGCGGCATAAAGCCTGTGGCCAGCTCCTCAGAGGGGAACTCTATCTCGGCTATGATCAGTCCCTGATGGAGACCGCCAAACACATCCAACTCAAGGGTGAGGTCAGCGTAGTCTGCCGCATCCGTGATATCTGAAAGGGGTATGAGATACCGGCGCTTTGCGATGATGATGCCATCGGCCTTGTCCCGTAGCTTCAGATAGGTCTCTTCGGTAAGGGGCAGCTCGTGCTCCTCCCGCGCCATCATGCCCTCGCCTTTTATGGTGAGGATGTAGTCATCGTCTTTACGGCGCACACGGATCACCGGAGAGGTGCAGATGTACCCCTGCTCGATGGCTTTGTATCTGTATTTGCTCAGATCATAGGGAACGTCAGCTATATCCTTTATTAAAAATTTGCGTTCAATCTCCATACCCATACCGGTCACCTCGTTTTTTGATTTTATGATAATCCATTTTTGAACATAATTCAATGAATTATAGCCCGGGAGCGCAAAACTTCCAAAGCCATCCGAAAGTTCAAAATCTCCAAAACCTTCCGGGAGAGCAAAAACCCAGCGGGGCATTTTTTTATAGATAAATAACGTAATATGACATATAATACTCAGTGGAAAAAATGAAGGGAGGATGTGTTATGTCAAAGCTTTGTATTTTTATGGCGGACGGAGTAGAAGAGATCGAGGGCCTTACGGTGGTGGATCTGGCCAGGCGTGCCGGTATTGACATCGACATGGTATCCATCATGGGGAAAAAGATGATCGATGGATCACATGGTATCAGGTTTGAGACAGATGCACTCATAGAGGATATCAAGCCTGAGGAATATGATGGGTTGGTATGCCCCGGTGGAGTAAGGGGTACCCAGAATCTGAAGGCTGATGAGAGAGTGGCTGCCCTTATCAGGGAGTTTTGCGCAGCAGGAAAGCTTGTATCAGCCATCTGCGCCGCACCTACGGTATTGGGTGCAGCGGGAGTGCTGGAGGGGAAAAAGGCTACCTGCTATCCCGGTTGTGAGGACGGGCTTACCGGAGCTGATGCACTTACTGACAAGGTGGTTCGTGACGGCAATATAATTACTTCACGCGGAATGGGTACGGCCGTAGATTTCGGACTGGCTATCATAGAGTATCTTATGGACAGTAAGGCAGCAGATGATATGGCTAAAAAAATAGTGTTTAAATAAAATCGGGAGAAAGAGGTTATAAATGAAGATCGGTTTTGATAATGACAAATACCTGCAGATGCAGTCTGAGCATATCAGGGAGAGGATATCCCAATTCGGTGACAAGCTGTATCTGGAATTTGGTGGCAAGCTCTTTGATGACTATCATGCATCCCGTGTGCTGCCCGGCTTCCAGCCTGATTCCAAGATCAGGATGCTTTTGCAGTTAAAAGACCAGGTGGAGGTGGTGATCGCTATTTCCGCAGGCGCCATCGAGGCCAACAAGGTACGTGGCGATTACGGCATCACCTACGATCAGGATGTCCTAAGGCTCATTGACATCTTCCAGAATCTGGGACTTTATGTGGGAAGCGTATGCATCACCCAGTATACCGGTGAGCCCGATGCCGACAAGTTCCGTGAAAAACTAAAGGGGCTCGGGGTGGCCTCCTATGTTTTGCACAAGATTGACGGCTATCCCAACGATATCGACCATGTGGTAAGTGACGAGGGTTATGGTAAAAACGATTACATCAAGACCTCCAGACCTCTGGTGGTGGTGACTGCTCCCGGCCCCGGCAGTGGCAAGATGGCCACCTGTCTGTCACAGCTTTATCATGAAAACAAGCGGGGTATCAATGCGGGCTATGCAAAGTTTGAGACCTTCCCTATCTGGAACCTGCCATTAAAGCATCCGGTAAATCTGGCATACGAGGCAGCCACGGCGGATCTGGCCGACGTAAACATGATCGATCCCTTCCATCTGGAGGCTTACGGCGAGACCACTGTAAACTACAACCGTGACATCGAGATATTCCCTGTGCTTCAGGCAATCTTTGAGAATATCTACGGTGAGTGCCCCTACAAGTCACCCACAGATATGGGCGTAAACATGGCGGGCAACTGCATCAGTGATGATGAAAACTGTCGTGCTGCGGCCAATCAGGAGATCATCCGCAGGTATTATAAGGAGAGATGTCTGGTAAAGAGAGGCACCGGAAATGTGGATGCTCTAAAGAAGCTGGAGCTTTTGATGAAAAAATCAGGCCTGTCGGCAGATGACAGACCTGTGGTAAAGCATGCGCTGATCCGGGAGGAGGCTACTCACCATCCCGCATGTGCATTTGAGCTTCCTGACGGGACCATCATGACCGGCAAGACTACGGATCTCATGGTTTCCTCAGCGGCTGTTATACTAAACACCATAAAGGAGATGGCAGGCATACCCCATGAGGAGCATCTGATCTCCCCCGAGGCATTGCAGCCCATCCTGGAGTTGAATCGTGACCGCCTTAAGAATACTGATCCCAGGCTGTCCATCCACGATGTGCTGACGGCCCTTTCCATATCAAGCTCAATGAATGAAAATGCGCGCCTGGCACTTAATCAGCTGGAAAACTTAAAGGGACTGGAGATGCATTCTACAGTGCTTTTGTCAGAGTCTGATGAGAGAGTACTGCGTAAGCTTTTGGTGAATGTCACATGCGAGCCCCGCTACGAGTTCTCCCGCATGTTCCAGAAATAACCCCTATAGCTTGTAGTTGCTGTCAGCCAGACGGGCCTCGAAGTCGTCACGTGAGAGAGGCTCGTCATATAAAAAGCCCTGTATGGCGATCTGGGGACTGATGCTGCGGATAAACTCAAGCTGCTCTTTGGTCTCCACGCCCTCTACCACGATGTCGGTGCCCAGCTCTGACAGCATGGTGATCATGTGTCTGAGGAGTATCTCATCGCGGCTTTCCACATCCTTGCTGATCCGGGATATGATGGAACGGTCCATTTTTACCACGTCAAACGACATATCCTTTAGCAGGTTAAGTGAGGTGTAGCCGGTGCCAAAATCGTCCATGGACACCCTTATGCCGTGCTCGTGCATCTGGATGATAAAGTTCTCCAACGACTTGGGATCCTCATAGTTGGCGAGTTCTGTAAGCTCGATCTCAATGAGGCTGTGGTCGATATCGTACTTGTCAAGCATACCGAGAGTGTCATCCACCAGCTGTCTGCGTATCAGATTCTCCCTTGAATAATTGATGGAAACGGGCACTATGGGCTGCCCGTCATCTTTCCATTTTTTAATATCCCTGCATACACATTCAAGCATATACAGATCCAGCTCGATCATCTTGCCGTTGTCGGCCAGGGCAGGGATGAAATCGTCGGGCATCAGAACCTCTCCGTGATTTTCCCAGCGAACCAGGGCCTCTGCGGCCACCATTTTGCCGGTATCAAGAGCTACCTTGGGCTGATACAGGGGGTAGAATTCCCTGTTTTTGATGGCCTGATCAAAGCTTGCCACCAGACGTTTTTCCCTCATGCTGTGCTCCAGCATATTGGGTAAAAAGCGGACGGCATGATAATTGCCTGTGGCACGGGCAACACCGCAGGCTACGGATGCACCCTCCATAGCTTCATCGATACCATCGGTTTCGTTGATCTCATAATATCCGATCCATGCATTGACTGCCACGTGTTCAGTGTGGTCAAATATCTGGATGTCTATCTGCACATCCTCCAGGATGGAGAGGGCAGTGCCAAGCTGGGTCTTGGGGATGATGAGTAAAAACTTGTCGCCGCCGAGGCGGGCTGCAAGTCCGCGATCCATACCCACCAGGGTGTTTAAAAGCTGGGCGTAGCGAACCAGCACCTCATTGCCGTTTTTCATGCCTATGCGCTTGTTGGTATAGGAAAAACCACGGAGGTTTATGAAGATAACGGACATGAAGAAAAGCTCGCCCACAGCCTCCAGTTTTTTGCCCTCCATACGGACTCCGGCTGTATTGTAAAGGCCGGTCATCACATCCATGTACTTGCTGCGCTCCATGTTGATCCCCAGGCGGATGCGTGACATCAAAAGATAGATGATGTTGCCGAAGGATAAAAGTACCTGCATATCCTCTTCGGAAAAGGTACAGCCCTCAAGGGGATAGGCATCGACAACTCCGCGCCCATTGCTTAAAACGGGGTAGGATTTGTGGACAACACCGGCATTGTTTAAAGGAAGGCCACTGTCATAGTTGTAGTAGTCATCCCTGTAATCATTATCAAAGACGCCGCCCTCGTACATGATGTTGATGTCAAGCCTGCCCACCTTCATCTGTTCTAAAAGCTTTGTCTCATGTAATCTTTTCAAAAGCTGATCCCAAAGCTCATCAATGCTCGCAGCATCGTACTTAAGAGAACCGAAGAGCTTTAAAAGGTCCTGAAAAGAAAGTGTTACTTGCTGATCCATATTTACTCCTTACACATACATACTTATTGTGATTCTACCATTATTCACTTTACTTTTCTACCATTTTATAATACGATAATATAGGTTTTTTGTGAAAAGATAAGGAGTGATTTATGACACCAACACAGTTTTTTACTTTACTCGGGGGAGTGGGGTTGTTTTTATACGGTATGACCATGATGTCCAGCGGACTTCAGAATGCTGCGGGAGATAAGCTTCGTGTACTTTTGGAAAAGGTTACGTCCAACAAGTTTATGGCAGTGTTTTTAGGTATTGCTGTGACGGTACTTATCCAGAGCTCATCGGCCACGGATATGATGGTAATCGGTTTTGTTAATTCCGGACTCATGCAGTTGGCAGAGGCCATTGCGGTTATCATGGGAGCCAATATCGGTACCACCATCACTGCGCAGATCACGGCTTTTGACCTGACTGCCTTAGCACCCTTTTTACTTTTTGCCGGTGTTATCATGTACCTTTTTATAAAGGATCAGATGGTAAAACACGCAGGCTCCATCGTACTTGGCTTCGGTATGCTTTTTGTGGGTATCGGACTTATAAAGCAGGCCATAAAGCCCCTGTCCCAGACACCTGTGTTCATCAGCTTTCTGGACGGTCTTAGGAATCCTCTTTTGGCTGTGCTTTTCGGTATTGCATTTACTGCACTTTTACAGAGTTCATCATCATCGGTGGTTATTTTCCAGGCCTTTGCCATTCAGGGTATTTTAGACTATGAGATAGCAGTGTATCTGGTGATCGGTGCTGCTGTCGGTTCAGTTACTCCCAATATTTTAGCATCCCTTACCACCAACAGGAACGGCAAGAGGACTGCTCTTTTAAATCTCATCTTCAACATTTTCAGAGCTGTGATACTCTTTACTCTGGTTACGGTGTTCCCGCAGATCACGAGGTTTATACAGGCACTGTCTCCCGGTGATGTGGGACGTCAGGTGGCTAACACCCATACCATATTTGCTATTTTTGCCGTACTTATCATGCTGCCATTTACAGACTTTATAGTGGAACTTACGGAAAAGATCATTCCGGTACTGCCGGAAGAAAACCGCTCCAAAAAGGAGATGCAGCTTCTTTATATGGTGGATGCCAAAAATACCCTGCCTTCTGTAGTTATAGCCCAGGCTAAAAAGGAGTTAAGCCGTCTCGGAAAGCTCTCACGGGATAATCTGGAGGCTGCGGTAAACTGCTTCTTTTCAAAGGATAACGAACTCATCGAGCAGGTGGAGACCACTGAGGCCATCGTGGATTATCTGACCAACGAGATTTCCGACAGGCTTATCGAGCTTCGTTCCATGAATATTTCCGAGGCCGATGTTTTCAGAGCTACAAAGCTCACACTCATCGCCTCCAATTTTGAACGTATTTCCGACCATGCCGAAAACATCATCGAGTACAAGCAAAAGATCGGACGCGCAAAGGACAACCTGGGCAAGCCGGCCCGCAAGGAGATAAAGACGCTTGCCGAGGCTACCCTAAAGACCATAGATATGTCCATAGACATCTTCAGCCACGAGGACTTTTCAAAACTGCCTGATGCCGAGGCTCAGGAGGAAATCGTGGACAAGCTGCAGGCTGACATGATCGATGCCCACATGGAAAGACTTCTAAAGGGCAAGTGCGATCCTGCTGCAGGTGTGATCTTTACGGATATCTCCACTGACCTTGAGCGCTGCTCGGATCATGCTATCAACATCGCTACGGCGCTTATAAAGCATCCCGACAGAAGGACAAGACTTGGGTGATCTTATGGCAAAAAACTACAAGAACTGGGAGAAGCTTGACAATACTGCAAAGATCTTCCCGGTTATCGCGAATGATACGCTTACAAACACATATCGCATCTGTTCTATCTTAAACGAGGAGGTGGACGGTGAGCTTTTGCAGGAGGCGGTGGACATCCTTCTGCCAAAGATCCCGGCGTTCCGCTACAGGCTTCGTACCGGCTTTTTCTGGTATTATTTCGAGGAAAATGACAAGCCTGCACCCAGGGTGACTCCTGAGCATGAGTACCCCTGTCGTTTTATTCATCAGAACAAAAACAACTACTATCTTTTCAGGGTTTCATATTATAAAAACAGGATAAATCTGGAGGCCTTTCATGCCCTTACCGACGGTATGGGCATCATTGGCTTCATGCGTGAGCTGACTTATCAGTACCTGAGACTGTCACATCCGGAGCTTAGGAAAAAGCTGGGTGACGGCCTCTCGGAGGAGACATCCCTAGACCGTGAGGACAGCTACAAGGCCAATTACAGAAAGGCTTCCAAGAGCGTTTACAAGACTAAAAAGGCATTTTTGATAAAGGGAGAAAAGCTTCCATACAGAGGCTTTGGAGTCATGTGCGCATACTTTCCCGTGGACCAGGTAAAAAAGGTGGCCAAGGAAAAGTACGGTGTCTCCATAAACGAATATCTGGTGGCAGCCTATGCCTATGCTGTTTATAAGACCCACGGCAGGGATGTATCAAAGGAAAAGCCCATAAGGGTGGCTGTGCCGGTCAATCTTAGGCCCTTTTTCGACTCCATCACCACCAAAAACTTTTTTGTGATGGTATCGGCGGAGTTTGCACCGGAGCGTGATGACTATACATTTGCAGATGTGACACAGATCATAAGGGAGAGCCTCAGGTCCCAGATCACAAAGGAAAATCTGGAAAACATTTTTTCCTACAATGTCTCCAACGAGGATTATCTGGTGAGCAGGGTGGTACCCCTTTTTGTAAAGAATATTGCCATGAAGCTGGTATATACCCAGGCTGCCCTGGCAAACACCACTACCATTACAAATATTGGCAATATCGGAGTTAAGCCGGATTACCAAGAGTATATCAAAAACTTTTACGGCTTTTTGTCATTTTCAAAGGGGCAGGAGATGAAGTGTATCATCAGTTCCTACCTGGACAAGATGACCATGACTGTCACATCGGCCTTTACCGACACCTCCATTCAGAGACGGACCTTCTCGCAGCTGGCGGAGGACGGCATTGATGTGGAGCTTGAGACGAACGGAGTTTATTATGAGTAGAAAATGCAGTCATTGCGGAGTGAAGATACTTGACGATACGGAAAAGTGTCCGCTGTGCAACGGTATTTTGGACGCCGGAGAAAAGGGGGAGGACAATTACCCCAATATAGTACAAAAGGCCAGGAAGCTGGGACTGGTGCTTCGCATACTCATGGCGGGATGGGTGGCCACCTCAGCTATCTGCGGACTGATCAATTACTATACTTATGATGGTGTGCTGTGGTCAGCCATCATTTCCATTTCTCTTTTTTATGTGCTTTTTATGCTTTATCTTATGACCTATACCAATGTGGGTTATTTAGGCAGGATCTTTTCCTCGGTCATCATGGGAGTGGTTTTGGTAGTAAGCATCGACATGGTAACCGGATTTGCCGGATGGTCGGTGGACTACGTACTGCCGGGAGGGCTTTTTGTCATTGATATCGCCATTATGATAGTCAGGTTTATTAACTATAAAAACTGGCAGTCATATATGTACACCGAGTTTCTGGTGGTGCTTTTGGGTATCATTCCCATCCTCCTTATCAGGATGGGGATAGTGCATCATCCCAGACTTTCTGTGGCAGCGTTTTTTACTTCAGTGCTTTTGTTTATCGTGACGCTGATCATCGGGGGCAGGGCTGCCAGATCCGAACTCAGGCGCAGATTTCACATCTGAAAAAAGAGGTGATTTCTATGCCGTTATTTTGACAGCGCAGACGGGTCTTTTTCCAAAAAAGGCATTTGTTTTGGGGGCAATATGAAGATCAGGATACTCACATTTTCAGACAAAGGAGAGTCGGTGGCGGAGAAGCTTTGTAAAAAGGCAATGGCTTCATGGGACATCGACTTTATGCGTTGTGGGGAGACGATATCCTTGTCCCAGTGGACCGGCGAGTGGTTTTATGAGGCGGATGCGCTGGTTTTTGTGGGAGCCTGCGGCATAGCGGTAAGGGCGGTGGCGCCCTTTGTGGAGAGCAAGGTCACTGACCCTGCGGTGGTTGTGATAGATGAGCTGGGAAGCTACGCCATCCCCATCTTAAGCGGTCATCTTGGCGGAGCCAATGAACTGGCCATAAAGCTGGCAAAGGTCATAGGTGCCGTGCCGGTGATCACTACTGCCACAGATATAAACGGGGTCTTTGCCATTGATGAATGGGCCAAAAGAAACGAATGCACGATAATCGATCCACAAAAGATAAAGGATATCTCGGGGAGACTTTTGGATGGAGGAAATATCACCATAAAAAGCAATTTTCCCATAATTGGGGAGGAGCCGGCTGGCGTGACGCTGACCTCTGATGACGGTGCGGATGTCCACATTTCCACCAGGGTAGGTGGGATATTTGGCGGCAGGACCCCTCATGGTGCAGCGCTCCATCATGGTGCAGCTGTCTCACACAGCACAGCGGCCCCTCATGGTGCGATGTCGGGATCATCTGATGACAGTCATGAGAAAAAGGATCCCATGATCATAGTTCCACGTTTGGCGGTTTTGGGCATAGGCTGCCGCAAAGGGGTGGGAGTGGATGCCATTGAAAGCTGCTTTGAGCATGTGCTAAAGAGCCTGGATATTTATGAGGCTGCCTTTTACAAGGTCTGCACCATTGACTTAAAGGAGCACGAGCCGGGTATCAGGGAGTTTTGTAAGGCTCACAGGCTGCCGCTTTACCTATACTCCTCCAAGGATTTAAAAAAGGTTCCCGGAGAGTTTACATCCTCAGGCTTTGTGGAGGAGATCACCGGGGTGGACAATGTATGTGAGCGAAGCGCGGCATGTGGAGCTACGGATGCGCAGATAGTATTGAAAAAACAGGTGTGGGAGGGGGTTACCATGGCGGTGGCCTTTAGAAAGATCTCACTTGAGTGGTGA